>JBAXNN010000011.1:0-91936 GCA_037133755.1 Thermoleophilia bacterium | reverse complement strand
CTGCGCCACTCCACGGCACACGTGCTCGCCGAGGCCACGCGCCACGTCTTCCCCGGCGTGAAGATCTCGATCGGTCCCGCCATCGATAACGGCTTCTACTACGACTTCGAGTTCCCCGAGCAGATCGGCGAGGCCGACCTGCGGCGCATCGAAGACGAGATGCGCCGCATCCTCAAGCAGAAGCACGCCTTTACCCGCGAGACCACGGATCGCGACACGATCCGTCAGCGTTTCGTCGACGAAGACGAGGCCTACAAGGTCGAGTTGATCGACGACCTGCCGGCCGACGAGCCGCTGACGGTCTACACCCAAGACGATTTCAGTGATCTCTGCCGCGGCCCGCACCTGCAGGACACGTCGCCGATCAAGGCCTTCAAGCTCACGCACGTGGCCGGTGCGTACTGGCGCGGCGATTCCACCCGCACGATGCTCACGCGCGTGTACGGCACGGCGTTCTTCACGCAGGAAGACCTCGATCAGCACCTGCACAACATCGAGGAGGCGCAGAAGCGCGACCACCGCCGCCTCGGCAAGGAGCTGGACCTCTTCTCGTTCAACGACGTCTCGCCGGGCGCGCCGTTCTGGCACCCCAAGGGCATGATCGTCTGGAACACGCTTGTCGACATGTGGCGCAAGGAGAACAGCGAGCGCGGCTACCAGGAGGTCAAGACGCCGATTCTCTACGCGTCGGACCTCTGGAAGACGTCGGGTCACTGGGACAAATTCCGCGAGAACATGTACTTGCTCGAGATCGAGGAGCGCGCCTTCGGCATGAAGCCGATGAACTGCCCGGCGCACTGCATGATCTTCAAGAGCGACCGCCGGTCCTATCGCGAGCTGCCGCTGCGCATGAACGAGGTTGGCCTCGTGCATCGCCACGAGCCGTCCGGCACGCTGCACGGCCTGATGCGCGTCCGGCACATCACGCAGGACGACGCGCACCTGTTCGTGACGACCGAGCAGATCGAGGAAGAGGTCCAGAACGTCCTCGGCTTCGCCCTCGACCTCTACGAGCTGTTCGCGATGCACTTCAAGATCGAACTCTCCACGCGACCCGAGGTGCGCGTGGGGGATGACGCGATCTGGGACAAGGCCGAGGAGGCGCTCCATCGCGTCCTGCAGGCGCGCGGCATCGACTACCGCGTCAACGAAGGTGACGGTGCGTTCTACGGCCCGAAGATCGACATCCACCTGACCGACTCGCTAGGTCGCTCCTGGCAGTGCGGCACGGTGCAGCTCGACTTCAACCTGCCCGAGCGCTTCGAGCTGACGTACACCGGCGCCGACGACCACGATCATCGCCCCGTGATGATCCACCGCGCGCTGCTCGGCAGCTTCGAGCGCTTCATCGGCATCCTGATCGAGCACTACGGCGGCGCCTTCCCGCTCTGGCTCGCCCCGGTGCAGGCCGTGGTCCTGCCCATCTCCGACCGCCACATCCTCGCGGCCGAGATGGCACGCGACGCGCTGCACAGCGCCGGGCTGCGGGTCCAGATCGATGCGCGTGGCGAGTCGATCGGCAAGCGCATCGCCGAAGCCGAGACGCAGAAGGTGCCCGCCATGCTGGTGATCGGCGATCGTGAGGCCGAGGCAGGGGCGGTGGCACTGCGCCGCCACGGCCGCGTCGACCTCGGCACGCTGCCGCTCGATTCTGTGATCGACACGCTCGTCACCGAGCGCGACGCCCGCGCGATCTACAGCGCGTCGTGAGCGCGCTCGGCGAGCTGGCGCACTCGGCAACCGAAACGCCTGTGCCACAATGGGTTTCGCGGGCATGCCGTCCGCCGCGTGCGTGCTACCATCGCCCGCGTCGGTCAGTTGACCGCCAATCCACCGAACGGAGCACATCACCCTTGCACACGGAGCATCAGTCTTGAGGCCACGACGCGGATATGATCGGCCCCCCGAGGAGCCGCGTACCCGCATCAACGAGGCCATTCGTGTACCGCAGGTGCGCCTGATTGGCGCAGATGGTGAGCAGATCGGGGTCAAGGACCGCGACGACGCGCTCGAGTTTGCGTGGAACCAGAACCTCGACCTCGTCGAGGTCGCCGCCGACGCGCGCCCGCCCGTCTGCCGCGTGATGGACTACTCGAAGTACAAGTACGAGCAGGAGCAGAAGGCGAAGCTGGCGCGCAAGCACCAGAGCGTCATCGTGATCAAGGAGATCAAGCTCCGGCCGAAGGTCGGCGTGCACGATTACGAGACTAAGAAGGGCCATGTTGTGCGGTTCTTGAAGAACCACGACAAGGTCAAAGTCACCATCATGTTCCGCGGACGCGAGATGACGCACCCCGAAAAGGGACGAGAATTGCTGCTCCGTTTGGCCGAAGATCTCAAGGAAATCGCGGTCATCGAGTCGGAACCGCTACAAGATGGACGAAATATGGTCATGATGTTGGCTCCGTCGAAGCAACTTCTCAAGGAGGATGCTGCGGAGGCGGCCGTGAAGGACCCCGATGGGGCTCCGGATGCGGAAGTCGAAGAGGCTCCCACCGCGGAAGCCGAAGAGCCTGCGACGACCTCGTAGGAATAAAAGGAACTGCAATGCCGAAGGTCAAGACCAACTCCAGTGCCAAGAAGCGCATGAAGCTGTCCAGCAAGGGCACCATCACGCGCCGCAAGGCAAACGAGGCCCACCTGCGCGGAAAGATGTCGGCCAAGCGTCGTCGTCAGCTCAGCCAGGATCAGCCCATGGCCAAGGCCGACTACCCGGAGGCGCTTCGCCTCCTCGGAAAGCGATAGGGTTTAGGCATGACTCGCGTCAAGCGTTCCGTTCACGCGCAGAAGAAGCGCCGCAAGGTCCTCGAAGAGGCGTCCGGCTATTGGGGCTTGAAGTCCAAGCTTTACCGCCAGGCCAAGATGCAGGTTGCCCGCTCGGGCAACTACGCCTACCGCGACCGCCGCGTCCGCAAGCGCGACTTCCGCTCGCTCTGGATCGTCCGCATCAATGCGGGCGCCCGTCAGCACGAGCTCTCGTACTCGCAGTTCATGCACGGCCTCAAGCTGGCCGGTGTGACGGCGGATCGCAAGATCCTCGCGGACCTCGCGCTCAACGAGCCCGCCACGTTCGGCGTCCTTGCCGAGCAGGCGAAATCCGCGCTCGCCGCGTAGGCAACCGCCCTTGATGGAGCCCATCCGCAGCCCGCGGAACCCACGGCTGCTGCGTGTGCGCTCGCTTGCGCGCACGTCCGCACGGCGTGAGGCTGGGGCGTTCGTGATCGAGGGCGAGGATCTCGTCGAGGCCGCGCTGCGTGCCGGGTGCAGCTTCGAGGATCTGCTCGTACGCGATGAGACGCCGTCGCCGCAGGGCGCGGGGTTCACACCGCTTGTGGTGCGCGGCGACATTCTCGACGGCTTCTCGTCCCTTGGATCCGGCACGCGCCAGATCGGTGTCGTGAAGACGGCATCGCTGCCGCAGGCTCCGTCGCAGCTGGCTGGTCTCGGTGTCGCACTCTGCGGCGTGGGAGATCCCGGGAACGTCGGCACGCTCCTTCGCTCGGCCGCGGCGTTCGGCGCTGACGTTGCCGTGCTCGGCGCACCGTCTGCCGACCCCACGGGGCCAAAGGCCGTGCGCGCAGCCATGGGAGCCACGTTCATGGTGCCGACTCTCCCCGTCGCCGATGTCGCCGATGCGTATCCCGATGCGCGCCTCGTCGCGCTTGACGGGCACGGCGACACGGATATCGCCGACGTGGACTTCAGTGGTCCGGTGCTCCTGGCGCTCGGTGCCGAGCGCGAAGGACTGCCGGTCTCGGTGCGGAAACGTGCCGCTGTGATCTGTCGCATCCCGCAGTCCGACCGGGCCGAATCGCTCAACGTCGCGGCCGCGGGCGCGATCGCGCTCTCGCTCGCCTTTCGGAGCCGCAGCCGTGGCTGAGATGACCTTCGGGAGCGACAACCACGCCGGCATTGCGCCGGAGGTGCTGGAGGCGATTGCGGCCGCCAACGTTGGCCATGCCTCCGGGTACGGCGCCGACCAATGGACCGAGCGTGCGGAGGCACGCCTGTGCGATGCCTTCGGCGATGCCGCCTTCGCGCTGTGCCTGACGGGGACGGGATCGAACGTCGTGGCCCTGTCGCTCTCCCTGCGCGGTTGGGAGTGCGTGCTGGCCGCCAAGGGTGCGCACATCGACCTCGATGAGACTGGTGCTCCCGAACGCATCACCGGATCGAAGATCGAGACCATCGCCACGCCTGATGGGCGCCTCACGCCCGAGCTGCTCGAAGGCGCCTTGCGCTCGCGCGAACAGCATCACGTCGTCCAACGCGTCGTGAGCATCACGCAGTCGACCGAGTGCGGCACCGCCTACACGCCGGCCGCGGTGCAGGACATCGCGGACTGGGCCCACGAGCACGACATGCTGCTGCACGTCGATGGCGCGCGGCTCTGCAACGCCGCGGTCCACAACGGGTGCGGGCTGGGGGAGGTCGCCCCGAGCGCTGACATCATCTCGTTCGGCCTCACCAAGAACGGCGCGATGGGCGCCGAGGTCGTCGTGGCCCGCAACCCCGCGCTGCGCGGTCCGATCCAGAACGCGCGCAAGCAGGCGACGCAGCTGCAGTCCAAGATGCGCTTCGTTGCCGCCCAGGTCGACGCGCTGCTGAGCGACGACCGCTGGCGCCAGCATGCCGCCAATGCCAACACGATGGCCGCGCGCTTGGCCGCCGGAATCAAGGATGTGCCCGGCGTCACCATCGACTATCCCGTCGAAGCCAATGCGGTGTTCGCCGTACTACCCGCCGAGCGAATCCAGGTGCTTGCCGAGAAGCATCACTTCTACATCTGGGACGCTCCGCGCAACGTGGCGCGCCTGATGACGGCGTGGGACACCACGCCCGCCGACGTCGACGCACTCGTCGCCGACATTCGCGGCTGATTGCTGTAACAGTTGTATCGTGGCCCGAGAGCGTCTAGTGTGATGAATCGGCCCCGCCGATGCATAGATTCCCCCTCATCATCCCGGTCGTGCTCGCGGTGGCGCTGATCGCTGGCGCCTGCGGCTACGTGACGCCGACGACGTACCTCTCGATCGGCAAGGCACCGGCGCCCATGGCCGACGGCCTGGCGCTTCCCGCCACGGCGGGCTCGGGTTCGGCGGCGAAGGCCGCGGCAGCCAAGCCCGTCGCCGTGGATACGAACAAGACGCTCGATCTGGTGGCCGACAGCAACGTCACGATCGACCTCACGGGTTCGTGGATGACGTGGACGCCGTTGCGCTACCAAGAAGGGCCCACCGGCGGTTGGGGTACACCCCCGACCACAACTGAGTGGGCCTGCCCGAGCGGCATGTACGCCTACTTCGAGTCGTTCAGACTGTTCGGGACCGTGACCGGAACCTCGGGCGGAACCTTGCTCGACGATATCCTCGCGCAGGCCAACGGTGCAACGAAAGCCCTGTTCAAGCAGCTGCCTGCCTGGGGCTCGCCGTTCGTGTACGGCGCTCAATGCGTCAACGCTTTCAACGGCAAGACGATCACGTTGAAGGCGCCCCCCATCACGACGCCGGGCGGTACCTACCTCTTCATCACCACGGCATCGAGCACGAAGCAACCCCTGCTGTTCCGCTACCGCAGCGGGGTCGAGATTCCGGTGGTCGGACTCGGGCGACCGATCCAGGGTACCGCGTGGGTCAGGGTCAGCCTGAAGGAGGCCGGGCCCGCTACCGCCCCTACGGCCAGGCTGATCGCACGTTCCACGCCGGTGCTGCTGGGAGGTGGCGCGTTCACCGAGCCTCGCACACTCTGGCGAGAGGTCGATGCCCGACTCTCAACCGACGAGACGGGCGGAGCCTTGACCTATTCGTGGGATCTCAATGGCGACGGTGTCTATGGCGACGCTTCGGACAGCCCGGATCCGGCAGGAACACTGCCCGCTGGCGTCGCGATTGTTCCGAATTCTGTGCTGGCGCCGATCGCAGTGGCCGGCGGCGACGCCACGGTTGGCGTCAGGGTGACCAACACAGCGGGGCTCTCAAGCACCGCCACCACGTCACTGAAGCCGCTACCGGACTCCTCCTACGACAGTAACTACCGCAATTGGTTCACGCTCGATACCGCCACGCCCGTCGTCGGCGCCTCGCTTTCTTTGGCGCTCAAGATGGACTCGGAGTTCGGTGGGAAGGCCTGCATCGACGCCAATGCCGACGGCGTCTACGAGAGCACGCAGAACATCCCGTTCACGAACCCACCGCCGGCAGTCGCGACCTTCTCCACGACTGCGCTCGCTGCCGGGCCGCATGAGGTGCGCGTGGCGTTCATTGCCGGCTACAGCCAGTCCACCTGTGCGAATCCGGCAGCCGAGCCGCACCCGCTCGTCTTCCGTCAGGTCTATACGTCCGTCGCTGCGCGTGCAGGTGCCGTGCGCGGCACGGTGCGAGCGAGCAGCTACTCGGGCACGACGACGATTCGGCTGTCGAAGGGGAAGACCCTGCGTGCGTCAGGCAAAGCCCCGAGCACGATGCGCCTCGATGGGTCGGTTTTCGGTGGGCGCTATCGATGGTCGACGCCGCTCCGCGGCAACGGCGCGGCACGGCCGGGCGCGCTCGCTGCCTTCGCGGGTGGTCGGTACGTTGCCCGGGCGGACCGGATGACGGTGGTCGGCGGCGCTGCGCACGAGGTCGGTGTCGGCTCGGGGTACATGCTGATGCGTGGAACAGGCATAAACGACCTGCTGTGCCTCGCGCTCACATCACCGGGTCCGATCCAAAACACGCTGATCCTCGGCGGCACAGGCGCTGGCGCCAGGCTGCATGGCTTCCTCTCGGGCGCGAGCCTGATGATGCCGTTCGACGCGATCGGCTTGGTTGGCGTCACGGGCACGGGCAAGAACCTGCAGCCTGAATTCGGTCAAGTCAAGCCGTTCTCGAACACGGCGACCATTGCCGCTTCGAGCGGTGCCGCGCGCAAGCTACCGGTGGACTGCCGTGCGTTGGTTCCGTACCTGCCGGGATCCGACAACGGGGGTGGCTCAGACACCCCGTCCGTCGTGACGGGTTAGGCCGGCTGCGCCACCACGACGAGGTCGCCGGTGTCGTCGCCACGCACCTTCTCGCCGTCAAAGCCACCCCAGGTGGTGATCACCTCGAAGCCGGCCTCCTCGACGAGTTCGAGCCAGCGCTTGGCCGGCAGCGGGTGGAGGATGAGCGTGGTGGTACGGCCGCGCATCTCGACCTCGACGTGCGTGGTTCCGTCGGGACGGTTCCAGTCGGCTCGCTCCTTCGCGCCCGAATCCCGGTGGTGCCAGACCTGGTGTGTAGCCGTGATGTCAGCGGGGGTGGGGCTGAAGACGTCGAAGGCGAGATAGCCATCCGGGGTGAGGAGGTCGTGCATCGCGCGGAAGGCCGCAAAGCGCTCCTCGTCGGTGGCGAGGTGGAGCAGGCTGCGGAACGGCACCAGCACGCGGTCGTACCGGCCCTCGACGCCGGGGGCGGTGAGGTCGCCGATGTGGACGTCGATCCGCTCGGCTGCTCCTGCCTCCGCCGCCTTGGCGCGCAACAGGTCGAGCATCGCCTCCGAGCGGTCCACAGCAATGACGTCGTAGCCCGACAGGGCGAGGGGAATCGCGATGCGTCCGGTGCCGGCTGCGAGCTCGACGACCTTCGTTTCCGTACCGAGCGCCATGCCGACGTAGAAGCCGATGTCCTCCTGCACCTCAAGGCACCAGGCGTCGTAGATCTCCGCGATGCCTGCGTACTGGTCGGGAGCGTCGCTCACGTCGCGTCTCGCAGCCAGCGCGGTGGCAGACCCTCGCGCTGCGCGAGCACGTCGAGCACGCGGAGGGGATCCACGCCGTCACGGGCGAGCAGTGCCAAGAGATGAAACAGCACGTCGGCGGCCTCCTCGACCTGATGATCCGACCCGGGCTGGGCATCGAGCACTTCGGCCGATTCCTCGGCCACCTTGCCGGCAGCGAGCGAGCGGTCGGAGCCAAGGAGGCTTGCCACGTACGACGTCTCGGGGTCGGCGCCGCGGCGGGATTCGATCGTGCCAACGAGGCGCGTGAGCAGTGGGCCGGCGTCGTCGCCCCAACAGGTGCGGGCACCGGTGTGGCAGGCGGGACCAGCCGGGGAGACCGTCACGAGCAATGCGTCCTGGTCGCAGTCGAGCCGTACGTCCTGCACGGTGAGCACGTTGCCGCTGGTCGCACCCTTCTCCCATAGCTCCTGGCGCGAACGCGACCAGAACCAGGCGCGGCGGGTGGAGAGCGTGCGTTCGAGCGCCTCGGCGTTCATCCACGCAAGCATCAGGACCGAGCCATCGATGGTGTCCTGGCAGATCGCGGGGATCAGCCCGTCGCCGTCAAAGCGCGGCGTGCCGGTGAGCGTCAGCGCATCGGCAGATTCCGTTCCCGACATGTGTGCTTCACCTCCTCGACCGTGTGGATGCCGTCATGGAAGATGCTCGCAGCCAAGGCGGCGGAGACGCCGAGTTCCAAGACGTCGGCGATATCGGCGGGGCTGCTGGCACCGCCAGAGGCGATGATCGGCACATCGACTGCCGCGAGCAGACGCTCGTAGAGATCAAGGGCGTAGCCGCGCTGCGTGCCGTCGGAGTCCATGCTCGTGACGAGCAGCTCGCCCGCGCCGCGCTCGACGGCCTCGCGCGCCCACTCGACCGCATTGCGTCCGGTGACGCGGCGGCCGCCCGAGGCAACCGCCTCCCAGACGTCGCCCGTCCGGCGGGCGTCGATGGCCACCACGATGCATTGCGATCCATGACGTTCGGCACACTCGGCGACGAGGTCAGGACGATCGAGCGCTGCGCTGTTGATCGACACCTTGTCGGCGCCGGCCCCCAGCAGGTCGCGCACGTGCGGCTCATCGGAGACGCCGCCACCGACCGTCAGCGGTACGTCGATGCGCGTGCCGGCATGGGCCACCTGCGCCAACAGGTGGTCCCACGCCTCATCGCCCGCGGTGATGTTGAGCCAGCACAACTCGTCGGCGCCCTGCTCGGCGTAGCGCAGCGCGGCGTCGACCGGCTCGCCACAGTCGCGCAGGTTGACGAACTCGACGCCCTTGACGACGCGGCCACCCGAGACGTCGAGGCAAGGGATGATGCGGCGGCGCAACATCAGTGGCTCCCATCCCAGTCGAGGAAGCGGCGCAGTAGCTGGCGGCCAGCCTCCGACGAGCGCTCGGGGTGAAACTGCGCACCAGCGACGGAGCCACGTGCCACCACCGACGCGATTGTCGTTTGATCGATGCGCGTCACAGCCACCGCGGACGGAATGTCGGCCGTAACGGCGTAGGAGTGCGCGAAGTAGGTGATGGCGGGCAAGTCCTGCGTGAGCGGGTGCTCGATCAGCGGCTCGACGTCGTTCCAGCCGAGATGGGGCAGGCGGTCAGCGCCCTGAATGCGGTGCACGGAGCCATGCAGCAGTCCGAGGCAGGCGCAGTCGTCCTCGTCCGAGTGGTCGAACAACACCTGCAGGCCGACGCACACTCCGAGCAGTGGCACGTGCCGCTGCGCGGCGTCACGCAACGCCTCGGCGAGCCCCGACGACTCCAGCGCCTGCATGGCGGCACCGGCAGCCCCCTGACCGGCGAGCATCAGCCGCGGGGACGCGGCAACCACGCTGGGATCCGCAGACACCGTCACCGCAGCGCCACACCGTTCGAGTGCAGCGCATAACGAGCGGACGTTGCCGCCGCCGTAGTCGACGACTGTGACTGCGGTCACGTCAGAGCGAGCCCTTGGTCGACGCGATCTGCGTACCGCGACGCGGATCCATCGACCAGGCTTCTCGGAGCGCGCGCGCCAGCGCCTTGAACGCCGCTTCGGCGATGTGATGGTCGTCCTCGCCGTTTGCCTCCACATGAATCGTGGCGCGGGCATTGATCGCGATGCAGTCGATTAGGTGCGGGATCAGCGACGTCGGCAGCTCACCGATCATCGTGTCGGTGAACGTGATGCGCACGGTGCTCGAGCCGCGACCAGAGAAATCGACAGTGGCCCGGCCGAGCGCCTCATCCAGTGGGGCGGAGGCGTCGCCAAAGCGGGTGATCCCTGCGCGGTTGCCGAGGGCGGCGTCGATCGCCTGGCCCAGCACGATGCCGCAGTCCTCGACCGTGTGGTGCGGATCGATGTGCGTGTCGCCGGTGCAGGCAAGTTCGAGATCCATCAACGAGTGGTGCCCGAGTGCCGTCAGCATGTGGTCGAGGAACCCGACTCCCGTGGCGATGCGTGCGTTACCGCTGCCGTCGAGCGTGGCGCGCAGGCGGATGTCCGTCTCTTTCGTGCGTCGCTCGATGAGCGCGCCACGACCAAACGTGCTGGCGCCAACGGTTGGGTCGGCGGGTGCGGGGGCCGGCTTGCCGAGCAGGTCGGCCAGCGCCGCCAGCAACTTGTCGTCGTCTGCCGGCACCGCCACGCAGGCGCGGAAGGCGTCAGCGAGCAGCGGCTCGTGCCCGAAGGTGCGCACGATCAGCCCGCGGCTGGCGAGCTTGCCGAAGAGCTCGTCACCCGACCACGGGGTGCGGGCACAGACGAAGTTGCCTGCCTCGCCGATGATCTCGAGCCCGAGTTCGCGGAAGCCGGCGCTGAGACGCTCGCGCTCGGCGCGGTAGTTCGCCGTATCCGCCCGCATCGTGTCCGCATGCGCGCACGCCAGCTCGGCGCCGAGGGCGGAGCCGGTGGAGAGGGAGCCCGGCGGCCGCAGGGCATCCATGGCACCGGCGACGAGCGGGTTGGCGACGGCATAGCCGGCACGCAACGCGCCCATGCCCCAGCCCTTCGAGAACGTTCGCACGAAGACGATGTTCGGCAGTTCGTCGAGCAGCGCCAGGTGGTCGGTCGCTCCGCCGAACTCGAGGTAGGCCTGGTCGACGCAGACGAGGCCTTCGCAGTTCGCCGCGATCTCGCGAATCTTGTCGGCCGGGATGTCCTCGCCCGTCGGGTTGTTCGGCGAGCAGAGCCAGACGAGGCGCGCGCCCTTGGCCTTCTCCGCGATCGTGTCGAGGTCGAGGCGCAGCGCGGGACCGGGCAACGGGTCAACCAGATCCAGCTCGGCGCCCGTCATGCGCACGCTCGTGGCGTGCAGCTGGTACGTGGGGCGTCCCACGACGGCACGATCGCCCCGGCCGAGCGCCAGCCAGGCGGTCAGGAGAATTGCCTCGTCGCCGCCAGCCGTGGGCACCACGCAGGCCGCGTCGATGCCGAGGTAGCTGGCAATCGCCCGCTTGAGCGGCGCGTAGTCGGCTTCGGGGTAGGAGCTAACGGACTGCGCTGCGATCGTCCGGGCGATACCCGGCCACCACGAGGGATTGAGCGGCAGCGTATTGAGGTCAAACCGCGCCACAACCTCGTCGGGAATGCCCTCTTGCCAGCGGTAGGGCGAGGGCTGGGCCAGTTCGGGGCGGATCCAAGGGATGTCGAGGTCAGTCATGGAATCAGGTGCTCGATGGGGAGGACGAGGAGGCCAGATGCACCGGCTTCCTTGAGAGGATGAAGCAGGCGCGGGAGGTCTGCTGCATCCACCACCGCGTGAACGGCGTGCATGTCGGAGCGCGCCAGCGGCAGAATCGTGGGGGCGTCAATGCCGGGGAGCAGGTTGACGATTGCGTCGAGCGAGCTATCCGGCGCGTTCAGCATCAGATAGCGCTTGGGACGCGCGGCCAGAACCGAGTCGATGGCCGTGCACAGCACAGCGACTCCCGCGGTATCACGCTGCTCCGTAGCGCCCAGCAAGACCGCCTCAGACCGCAGAATGGTGGCAATCGGTCGCAGCCCGTTCTGCCGCAGCGTTTCGCCGGTCGAGACGAGATCGCACACTGCCTCGGCCGCGCCGATCGTCGGGGCGAGTTCGACGGACCCAGTCAGCGTGACGACGATCGCGTCGATCTGCTGTTCGGCGAGGTGCGCCTTGAGTACAACGGGATGGGAGGTGGCGATGCGGCGTCCGGACAGATCGGCCGTCGCGTGAATCGGGGAATCAACGGGCACGGCGATGTCCAGCCGGCAGGCACCGAACCCGAGACGTGCAAGTTCCTCGACGCCGTCGCTGCCGTGCTCCAGCAGTTGGTTACTGCCAGCAATGCCGACATCGGCGGCGCCATCGCGGATGAGCGTGGGGATGTCGTCGGTACGCGCGAACAACAGCTCCACGTTCTGATCGGGGATGGGAACCAGCAGGCGGCGGTCGTCGGCGGGTACGGGAATGCCGGCAGCCTGGAGGAGCGCGATGGTGGGTGCAGCCAGACGTCCCTTCGAGGGCACGGCAATGCGGAGCGTGCTGTTGATCATGCGTCGGCCTGCTCCATATCGAGCACCGCGCGATAGCCGCCTTCGCCATGACGCAGCCATTGTGCGACGCGCGTGACGGTGGCCGTGGAGGCACTCAGCTGCCGAGCCACTTCGGCGTACGGCACGCCCTGATCGACGAGACGGGCTACTTCGAGGCGCTGGGCAAGCGTGCTCAGCTCGTTATGCGAGCAGACGTCGCGGAGGAAGGCGAGCATGGCCTCGCGCTCGTCGATCGTCACGAGCACGTCGGCGAGCTGTTCGACGGCGGGGGTGCGCCAGTCACTGGGGTCTGTCGGTTGAATCATCGTGTTAGCATGCTAACACAGTGACATCGACACCTGCTGACTACCGCCTCTATCCCGCCATCGACCTGATCGACGGTCGGGCCGTGCGGCTGCTGCATGGGCAGTTTGATCACCTGCTGACGAACGAGCTGGACGACGCCCGCGTACGCGCCGCGATGATCTGGGAGGCGGGCGCCACAGCACTGCACATCATCGACCTGGACGCGGCCCGGACCGGCGCTCCCGCTGAGCCCAACATTTCGATCATCGCCGAACTTGCGGCCACAAAACCGCCAGGAGCGATTCTCCAGGTCGGTGGTGGGCTGCGATCGGCAGAATCCGTCGAGACGCTGCTGGCGCAGGGCGTCGATCGCGTGCTGATCGGCACAATGGCGTTGCGGGATCCACAATTGCTCGGCGAGCTCGTTCAGCGCCACGGTAGCCCGATTGCCGTGGCGCTCGACAGTCGTCAGGGCACGGTCCGCGTGAGCGGCTGGGTCGAAGATGCGGGCATTCGCGTTGAAGACGCAGCGCGCGCCGTCGTCGAGCTTGGTGTCGAGACGCTCTTGATCACGGGTATCGATCGCGACGGGACGCTCGGTGGTCCCGACGAGGATCTGCTCCGTGCGGTGCGCGGCGCGGTTCCAACGACCGCCGTGATCGCCGCGGGAGGGGTGACGACCCCCGACGACGTGCAGGCGGTCCGAGCCCTCGGTTGCGCCGGCGCCGTCGTCGGCCGAGCGCTGCTCGACGACCCCTCGCAGATCGCCGCTTTGCTGCTCGCTTCGGCATAACCCTCAACCTCCCCCGAGGGTATGTGTCTGACCCTCAATCGCAGCTTCCTCAGGTAGTAGTTGAGACTTTTGGTGACATCGTGACCTCCCCGTTACGTTCTCTCGAAGCGTTATTTAGCTCATAACAGAGCCAAAAATGGGGGATACCCTCAAGTTTTACTTGAGACAGTTACGAAAGCGCAACCGCCAGGAGCTTGCGGTGTAGAGTGGGGTACCCATAGAGTCTCGATCCCCACCTGAGGAGCATAGCCTCAGGGTTACGGAGAGACCCTTAACCGTCGATCATAACGATGACTACACACCGCCTCACCAAGACCATCGCCCTCGTCCTGATCGCCCTCGTCGCCTTTAGCGGGGTCGCAGACGCAAAGCGCAAGAAGCGCAAGCCGGTCAAGAAGAAGCCGGTTGCCGCCGCCGTGCAGGCACCCACCACGCGCAGCTGGGTCAGCAGCGCGATCGTCACCGTGCTGAACACGGGTGCGTTTCCCGGTGTCACCGGCGACACGATCGATCCCGACGGGATTCTCGACGGCCCGGCGCTGACAGCCTTCGTCATGGCCGCGCAGCCCAAGACCGCCAAGAAGGTGCGTCAGATCCCCGCGGGGCAGCCCGTGACGATCGGTGACGTCGACCAGGCGTTCGTGACGGCCGCCGGGCTCGATACCACCGCGGCGCGCGCCGAGCAGTTGATCGCCCAGGCTGGCTATGTGGCCCGCCCGGGTGTCGGCTTCGAGATCGTCGCTCGCCTGCTTCGTCTGCGCACGAACCTCGATCAGGCTGACGACAGCAAGGAGCACGCCTGGTACGAGCAGGCCTCCCGCGCCGACGCGATCTGGAGTGCCTCGCAGGCGCTGCAGTGGGGCGGCTGGGAGAAGCAGGACGCGATCGACACGGTTGAGCTCCTCGCGACGCTGCCGCCGACCTCCGGTCCGCAACACGACGCGATCCAGCGCGGCTTCGATTTCATCGGCATGCCGTACATCTGGGGCGGCACGTCCGAGAAGCCGCAGATCCTGTTCGGCTTCAACACGGCCGGGGGCTTCGACTGCTCGGGGTTCGTGTGGCGCGTAACTGCACTCGACCCGACGTCGCCGGCCACCGTGGCCAAGGCCCTCGGCGGTCGCACGACGTACGAGATGGCGGCCAAGACGCCGGCCGAGCAGCGCCTGACGGCCGACAAGATCCTGCCCGCCGACGTGCTCCTCTTCGGTACCGGCGGTGTCAACGCGGCCTCGGGCAGCGTCGGGCACACCGGCATGGCGATCTCCAGCCAGCTCTTCATCCAATCGTCCGGCCAGGGCATCGCCCTCGCCCGCTGGGACAAGGGCTACTACAAGGATCGTCTCGCCTTCGGCAAGCGCGTCTTCTGAGTCGCGGTGCGGCGCCTAGGCGCCGTGGCACTTCTTGAACTTGCGGCCCGAGCCGCACGGGCACGGATCGTTACGACCGACCTTGGCGCCGCCGAACTGCGCGCCGAGGTCTGGCAGGGCCTCAACGGCCGTTTCGATTGCGCCAGGCTCGATCGCTGCGCGGAGGCGCTCCAACTCGCGGACATCTTCGTGTTCCAGCGTGAGCACCGTCTCGACCGGATCGGGATGGACGGTGCGGCGCGGCGGCTCGCCCTCGGCGAGGCCGAGTCCCTCAAGGAGGGCGATGGCCTCCTCGCCGTCGAGGTCGGAGGGGAGCGGCGGAACGTCGAGCCGCGACGGGGCGACCATGCGGAAACGCTCCCACTCGATCAGCGCCAACGGGTCCGGTGCGGCGGCAAGCGCATCGAACGCCTTGCGACGGCGCGACTCCGAGGCATCGAGGGCGGCCAGGAGGTCCTGCAGCACCGTCGGGAGCCAGTGATTCCAGCCTGCGTCCACGGGCGCAGCCTAGCGCCCTCGGGTACGCTCCCCGGCGGACAAGGGGAGGCTCGATGGAACTGGATGACGCGCGACTGGCGGAGCTGTTCGATGGCGTGGAGCAGCTGCGGGGTCCGCGCACCGTCACGTCGCTCTCGGGAGGGCTGACGAACCACAACTTCAAGATCGACAGCGCTGCCGGGTCCTTCGTCGTGCGCCTGTCCGATCCCGACACCGGTCTGCTGGCGATCGATCGCGACAACGAGCACGCCAACTCGGTTGCCGCGGCTGCCTCGGGCGTCGCTCCGGGTGTGGTCGCGTACCAGCCGGAGAACGCCATGCTCGTGATCGAGTTCCTCGACGACACGGAGACGATGTCGCGCGAGACGATGCAGGCCGGCGATCGCCTCGCTGACGCCGCAGCCGCGCTGCGTCAGCTGCACGCGGGGCCGGCGTTTCGCGATCCCTTCGACATGTTCCGCATCCAAGCCGGCTACCGCGAGGTGTGCCGTGAGCGCGGCTTCGCTTTGCCGGACCGGTACGACGACTTCGAACCGCAGGTACGCCGTCTCGAGCAGGCGATGCGCGCGAACCCCGAGTCGCTCGTGCCGTGCAACAACGACCTGCTCGCCGAGAACTTCCTCTGGGACGGCACACGCTTCCGCCTGATCGACTGGGAGTACTCGGGCATGAACGAGGCGTCGTTCGAACTCGGCAACGTGTGGAGCGAGTCCGACCTCTCGCTGACACAGCTCGAGGAGCTTGTCGGCGCGTACTGGGGCGAGGCGACGCCCGCCAAGGTGGCGCGGGCGCGCATGTGGGGCCTGATGTCGAAGTACGGGTGGACGCTGTGGGGCGTCATCCAGCACAACCTCTCCGACATCGACTTCGACTTCTGGGAGTGGCTGATGGACAAGCACGATCGCGCCACCCTGGAGTTCGATGGTCCCGACTTCGATCGTCTCGTCGCTGATATCGAGAGCGATGAGCGTTAAGCCACTCTTGCTGGTCCGCTACCGCCTGGCGGGCGGGTTGATGGACGAGGTGCTCGAGCGCTGCGACGTGCGCTTCCTCGACGGTCCCGTGCTGCCGCCGACGTCGGCCGAGGATCTGGCCCGGACGTGGGGGATCTGGACCTTCGGCGAGCGCATCGATGACGAGCTGCTCGACCGCATGCCGGCGCTGCGCTGTGTCGTCAACTTCGGCGTGGGGGTGGACGGCATCGATCGTGATGCCCTCGAGCGCCGCGGCGTCGCCTTCGCCTGGCCGATCGGGGCCAACGCCGAGGCCGTCGCCGACCACGCGATGGCACTCGTGCTGGCCGTCCAACACCGACTGATCGAGAACGACCGGCTGGTGCGCAACGGTGCGTGGGAGACAGACGGCTACCTGCCGCTCGCCTCGCAGGACGCGTACGGCAAGCGCCTCGGCGTGATCGGGCTCGGGGCGATCGGCCGTGCCTTCGTACGGCGCGCACGCGCCTTCGATATGGAGATCCGGTATGCGACACCGCGGCCGCTCAGCAGCACCGATGAGCACGCGCTGGGCATCTCGCTGATGGACCTTGACGGACTGATGGGCTGGGCTGACGTGATCAGCCTGCACTGCCCACTGACCGACGAGACGCGCGGGCTCATCAGCCGCGAGCGCATCGACGCCATGCGCCCCGACGCGGTGCTGGTCAATACGGCGCGCGGCGGGGTGGTGGATCAGGAGGCGCTGATCGCGGCGCTCGTCGAGCGGCGTATCGCCGGCGCGGGCCTCGACGTCTTCGCCGCCGAGCCGCACGTGCCACCCGTCTTGCGGGAGCTGCCGAACGTCGTGCTCACGCCGCACATCGCCGACGCCACACCGGGCGCCGAGGCGGCGCTGATCGCGCACTGCGCGCGCGTCGTCCTCGACACGCTCGACGCGGGCTAGGTGTTCGTCGGCGGCGCTGTGCCGTCGAGCAGGCCGAGGCGTCCTGCCACCCAGCCGGCAGTTGTGGCTTGGAGGAGCAGCGTCACGACGACCGCGAACGTGACGAGCGTGGTGACGAGCTCGGCGCCGGGGACGCGCTCGGCAAGCAGCATGCTGGCGACGGCGACGGGGACGACACCCGTCTCGCGGCACCAGGCGATGAACGCGCCCTCCTGCCGTGTCCAGCCGGAGCGGCGGTCGAGGCCGAGGCAGATCGCGACGGTCACGGGGCGCGCCAGCAGGATGAACACCGCCATCACGGCGAGCCCGGCCCAGAGGTTGTCGATCAGCGCCTGGACATCCAGGTTGAGTCCGAGCACCACGAAGATCGCCAGCACGACGATGTCAACCGTCTGCTCGACGTAGCTCTCGAGCACCTCCTCCTGGCGATGGTCGCGGTCGTGGAGGATGAGGTCCTTGTTGCCGACGATCAGGCCCGCGATGAAGGCGGCGAGATACGGTGAGCCGCCGACGACCTCAGCGCCCGTGTAGGACAGCGCCACGAGCGCGAGCAGCGTCGCGGCGGGCGATTCGCGCAACAGCCCGAAGCGATTCGTCGAGAGGAGCAGCGCGATCAGCACACCGCCGACGACGCCGATCAGGACACCGAGGCCGATACTGCGCACGAAGTCGATCAGCGGACCGTTCGTCGAGAAGGCACTCGACGACATGCTGCCCGCCACGACGATGCCGGACAGACCGAGCGCCATGATCGTGCTCATCGGATCGTTCAGTGCGCTCTCCGCGATCACCGTCTGCGCGACCTTCGGTCGCAAGCCGAGACGCTGGAAGAGCGGCACGAGAATCGCCGGATCCGTGGCGGCCAGGACCGCGCCGGCCATCAGTGCGACCGACCACGAGACACCGAAGAGGGGTTGGATGGCCGCACCGGTGATGGTTGCGGTGATCGCCACGCCCGGGATCGCCAGCAGCAGGAGGCCCGCCGCCGTGCGCGAGATGACACGAAGCGAGATCCCCAAGCCGCCGTGGAAGAGGATCAGGGCCACGCCGAGCGAGAACAGGAGTGACGGCCCTTCCGCATCGATCGGCACGGTCACGACGTCGAGGACGTGGGGGCCGGCCAGGACGCCAAACGCCACGAGCACGACCATACTGGGTAGACGCAAGAGGCTGGCGACCGGCACGGCCACCAGCCCGATGGCGAGCACGATGCCAATCGAGCGAAGGACTTCGGTGACGTCCACGCGCAGGACTGTAGTCGCTCGCGACCGGATACCCGGGTCCTCCCGGGTGTCCGTCCGATGGGGGCGCTACCTTTGTCGTCCCCGTCGAGTGAGCGGGTTCTAGGATACGAACAGCTCGCCGATGGGGCGGGACCAGGAGGAGCACGAGATGGAAATCGAGCGGCGATACACCACAGAGGGCAAGGATCCCTACGACGGGATCACCTTCGTCGAGCGCACGTCGCGCATCGTCAACCCCGACGGTTCTGTCGCGTTCGAGGCGACGATCATGGCGCCGGAGGATTGGAGCCAGGTCGCGGTCGACATCCTCGCCCAGAAGTACTGCCGCAAGGCCGGCGTCGCCGTCGCCCTCAAGCCGGTCACCGAGGATGGCGTGCCCACGTGGCTGCAGCGCCACGAGGCCGACGAGGCCGTGCTGGCCGCTCTGCCCGAGGAGCAGCGCTTCGTCGGTGAGACCGACGCGCGCCAGGTCTTCGGTCGTCTCGCCGGCTGCTGGGCGTACTGGGGCTTCACGCACGGCTACTTCGATGAGCAGGGCGCACTCGCGTTCCGCGACGAGCTGTCCGCCATGCTCGCGCTCCAGGTCGCGGCGCCGAACTCGCCGCAGTGGTTCAACACCGGCCTCCACTGGGCCTACGGCATCGCCGGCCCGGCGCAGGGTCACTGGTACTGCGACGCGGTCACGGGCGAGCTCAAGCGCTCGACGTCGGCCTACGAGCGCCCGGCCCCGCACGCGTGCTTCATCCAGTCCGTCGACGACGACCTCGTCAACGAGGGCGGCATCATGGACCTCTGGGTCCGCGAGGCGCGCGTCTTCAAGTACGGCTCGGGCACCGGCTCGAACTTCTCCAAGCTGCGCGGCTCCGACGAGCGCCTGTCGGGCGGCGGCCGTTCGTCTGGCCTGATGAGCTTCCTCAAGATCGGCGACCGCGCTGCCGGCGCCATCAAGTCTGGTGGAACGACGCGTCGTGCCGCCAAGATGGTCACGCTCGACCTCGATCATCCGGACATTGAGCAGTACGTCCGCTGGAAGGTCGTCGAGGAGACCAAGGTGGCCGCGCTCGTCGCCGGCTCCAAGATGCTCAATCGCCACCTCAACGCGGTGCTCGCCGCCACGCAGGAGGGTGAGGGCGACGACCGCTTCATCGCCCGCGAGAACCCGGCGCTCGCCCAGGCCGTCCGTGGCGCCCGCGCCGCCGGCGTCCCCGACGCCTCGATTCAGCGCACCCTCGACCTTGCCAAGCAGGGCGTCAAGGAGCTGCAGATCGACGAGTACGACACCGACTGGCAGGGCGAGGCGTATCTGACCGTCTCCGGCCAGAACTCGAACAACTCCGTGCGCATCACCAATGCGTTCATGGAGGCCGTCGAGAAGGACGCCGAGTGGCCGCTCTACGACCGCACCGAGCTGGCCAAGGCCGAGGCGCAGGGCCGCGAGCCCGCCTCGAGCAAGGTGCTGCGTGCCCGCGACCTGTGGGACCAGATCTGCGAGGCCGCCTGGCTGTGCGCCGACCCGGGCATCCAGTTCCATGACACCACGAACGAGTGGCACACCTGCCCGACCGACGGTCCGATCGTCGCCTCGAACCCGTGCGCCGAGTACGTCTTCCTCGACGACACGGCGTGCAACCTGGCCTCGATGAACCTGATGAAGTTCGACCAGGGCGACCGCTTCGATCACGTGATGTTCCGCCACGCCAGCCGGCTGTGGACGATCGTGCTGGAGATCTCGGTCCTGATGGCGCAGTTCCCGAGCCGCGAGATCGCCGAGCGCTCGTACCTGTACCGCACGCTCGGTCTGGGCTACGCCAACCTCGGCGCCCTAACGATGCAGCGCGGCCTCGCGTACGACTCGCCCGAGGCCTACGCCTTCTGCGGTGCCGTCAGCGCGATCATGCACTTCACGTCGCTCGCCACGAGCGCCGAGCTGGCCGCTGAGCAGGGCACGTTCGACGCCTACGAGCGCAACAAGGACGACATGCTCCGCGTGGTCCGCAACCATCGCCGTGCCGCCTACGCGGCCGCCGCTGCGGAGTACGAGGGCCTGCAGGTCACACCGGAGGGCATCGACGCCACGTACTGCGAGCCCGACCTCCTCGAGGTCGCGCGCTACGAGGCCGACCGCGCTCTCGCGCTTGGCGAGACGCACGGCTTCCGCAACGCACAGGTCACGCTGATCGCGCCGACCGGCACGATCGGTCTGGTCATGGACTGCGACACGACGGGCATCGAGCCCGACTTCGCGCTCGTCAAGTTCAAGAAGCTGGCCGGTGGTGGCTACTTCAAGATCGTCAACGCCTCGGTACCGCCGGCGCTTGAGCGCCTCGGCTACACGCCGGAGCAGGTCGACGACATCGTGCGGTACTGCGTCGGCACCGGCTCGCTGGCCGGCGTGCCCCACATCCACCCGGAGGCGCTGCGCAGCTTTGGGTTCACGGAGGCGATGCTCGCCGCCGTCGAGACCGCCCTGCCGACCGCGTTCGACGTCCGCTTCGCCTTCACCCGCTACTCGGTGGGCGACGACGCGATTGTCGAAAATCTAGGCATCGACCGCGAGGATCTCGACGCCCCGGGCTTCGATCTCCTCAAGGCGCTCGGCTTTTCTGACGCCGAGCTCGACGAGGCCAACACGGCGATCTGCGGCACGATGACCGTCGAGGGTGCACCGCACCTGCTCGACGAGCACCTTCCGGTGTTCGACTGCGCCAACAAGTGCGGGCGCCTGGGCACCCGCGCCATCCGTGCACTGGCGCACATCGAGATGATGGCTGCTGCGCAGCCGTTCCTCTCGGGCGCGATCTCCAAGACGATCAACCTGCCCGCCTCGGCGTCGATCTCCGACGTCGCGGAGTGCTACCGCGTCTCGTGGAAGAAGATGGTCAAGGCCAACGCGCTCTACCGCGACGGCTCGAAGCTCTCGCAGCCACTCTCGGGTGCCGCTGCCGAGGACCTCGACGTCGGCGCTGAGTTCGAGGCCCCGACCGAGCTGCCGAGCGTCGAGCAGGCCGCCGAGCGCATCGTCCAGGTCATGGGCGAGCGTCGTCGGCTCCCGCATCGTCGCGCCGGCTACACCCAGAAGGCCACACTGGCCGGCCACAAGGTGTACCTCCGCACGGGCGAGTACGAGGACGGCACGCTCGGTGAGATCTTCATCGACATGCACAAAGAGGGCGCGGCCTACCGCTCCCTGATGAACAGCTTCGCCATCGCCGTCTCGCTGGGTCTCCAGCACGGCGTGCCGCTGGAGGAGTTCGTCGATGCCTTCGTCTTCACCCGCTTCGAGCCGAACGGGATGGTCGTTGGTAACGACAAGATCAAGATGTCAACGAGCGTGATCGACTACATCTTCCGGGAGGTGGCGATCTCGTACCTCGACCGCAACGATCTGTCGCACGTCGACGATCAGGACCTCCGCGGCGACGACGTCGGTACGCCGAAGTCGGAGCGACTCGACCGCAGCGTCTCCGCGGTCGCGGCCACGCCGGTTCCTGCCGGTACCGCCGCATCGCCGGCGCAGGCCGCCCGCATGCAGCAGCGCCCCGCGCCGCTGCTCACGGAGCGTGACGAGGCCCGCCTGAAGGGCTACGAGGGCGATGCCTGCGGCAACTGCGGCCAGATGACCCTGGTCCGCAACGGCACATGCCTCAAGTGCATCAGCTGCGGCGAGACGAGCGGCTGCTCCTGAGTCTTCGGCTCAGCGTGTGAACCGTCGAAGGGGCGCCTCCGGGCGCCCCTTCTGCGTTGTCAGGGCCGCTTGCGCGACTGATTGAGGATCGCGCCGTCACGGCGGATGCTGAGGATGCTGCCGCTGCAGCCGATGCTCAGAATCGAGCCGGCACTGAAGGCCGACAGGATCGACCCGGCGCTGGCCAGGGAGAGGATGGAGCCCGCGCTGGCGAGAGACAGGATTGAGCCCGCACTGAAGGCCGAAAGGATCGACCCGGCGCTGGCAAGCGATCCGATCGACCCGATGCTGCCACGCGACGGCAGCGACGACGAGCGTGGGGTGTCGGGCATGCGCATGCAAACAATTCTCGCACGAACCGCTGCGTGCGCCATTCCGAACGCCCAGCGCGTAGGCTACCCCTCGAGACCGACACGGAGCAGAACACCTCATGGCTGACACCTTCCAGGCACTAATGATGCGCGAGACCGAGGACGGCAAAGTTGCCGCCGCGATCGAGGAGATCGGCGTTGCCGACCTGCCTGAGGGCGAGGTGCTCGTCAAGGTCGAGCACTCGACGCTGAACTACAAGGACGGCCTCGTCGTCGACGGCAACAAGGGTCGCCTGGCGCGCAATTTTCCCCACATCCCCGGCATCGATCTCGCCGGTACCGTCCTCGAGTCGTCCGATGCCCGCTACGCCGAGGGCGATCGTGTCGTCATCACCGGCTGGCACATGGGTGAGCGCTACTGGGGCGGCTTCTCCGAACTGGCCCGCGTACGCGCCGACTGGCTGGTGCACGTGCCCGAGTCGATGACAACGCGTCAGGCGATGGCTGTCGGCACCGCGGGCCTCACCTCGATGTTCGCGCTGATGGCGCTCGAAGAGCATGGTCTCAAGCCCGGTGGGGACAAGCCCGTTCTGATCACGGGCGGCGCTGGCGGCGTCGGTTCTGTCGGTATCGCGCTGCTTGCCCGCAACGGCTACACCGTGGCGGCCAGCACCGGCCGCCCGGAGCTTGGCGACTACCTCAAGGGCCTCGGCGCAACGGAGATCGTCACGCGCGAAGATCTCGCCGAGGATTCCGCTGCACCGCTCGAGTCCGAGCGCTGGGCGGGCTGCATCGATGCCGTCGCCGGCTCCACGATCTCGCGCGTGATCCGCCAGCTCGAGCGCGGCGCCTCTGTGGCAGCCTGCGGTCTGGCCGGCGGCGCGACGTTCGAGGGGCACATCATGCCCTTCCTGCTGCGCGGCGTGAACCTCCTCGGCATCGACTCCGTCGCCATGCCGTACGACCGCCGTGTGATCGCCTGGAACCGTATGGCCAGCGAGCTCGATCTGTCGCTGCTCGACGAGATGACCAGTGGCTGCACGCTTGAGGAGATTCCGGCGCAGGCCAAGGCGATCCTCAAGGGGCAGGTCAAGGGCCGCCTCGTCATCGACATCGCGTAGGCAGCTGCAATGCGCATCGCGATCATCGGGGGCGGCGTCGTGGGTTTGGCCTGCGCATGGTCGCTCGCGCAGAAGGGCGCCGAGGTCGTCGTGCTCGAGCGCGACGTGATTGGCGAAGGCGCGTCGAAGGGCAACACCGGCTGGATTTCGCCCACGATCTCGTTCCCGCTGGCCTCGCCCGGCACGCTGATGATGGGCATGAAGAGCGCCTTTGATCCCAACGGCGCGCTGGTCATTCGGCCGGAACTCGACACCCGCTGGCTGCGTTGGTTGTGGGCGTTCCGCGGTGCCGCATCGCGTGAGCGCTTCCTCAAGGGTGTCGAGGCGCTGCACAACCTCAACCGCCGGACGTTCGAGGTCCTCGATGCGTACGCGGCCGACGGCATTCCGTTCGAGATGCACTCGGGTGGAATCCTGACGCTCGGCAAGACGGAGAAGGGGATCGCCTGGTTCGGCCCGGTCTTCGAGGATCTGCAGAAGATCGGCTTCGAGGGGCAGATCGAGACGCTCACGCCGGAAGAGGCCCGCGCCATCGAGCCGGCCATCGGCGACGACGTGAAGTTCGTGGTGCGCACGACGATCGACCGCTACGTGCAGCCGCAGACGCTGATGCGCGGCCTCGCCGATCGGGTCGTCGAACTCGGGCACGAGGTGCGCGAGCAGACGAGCGTGACCGGCATGCAACAGACGGCTCCCGGCTGGGAGATCAGCACGAGCGGCGGACCGGTGCAGGCAGATCGCGTCGTGGTCGCCACGGGTGCGCTCAGCCCTGCGCTGCTGAAGCCGCTCGGCATCGACGTGCCGATCGTCCCTGCCAAGGGCTACTCGATCACGCTCAAGGGTGACGGCACGCGGCCGTCGCAGGCGCTCTACATGACCGAGTCGAAGATCGGCGTCTCGGGGTTCGACGAGGGCGTGCGCATCGCGGGCGTGTTCGAGCTCCCGGGCAAGGACCTGACCATCGACAAGCGTCGTCTTGATGTCGTTGTGAACGATGCGTGCTCGTACCTCTCTGATTGGCATCCGTCGACCAGCGAAACGAGTGTGGAGGGATGGGCGGGGTTCCGCCCGGCGACGCCGGACTCGCTGCCGCTCCTCGGCCCGGTGCCGGGGCACGACGGGCTGTTCCTCGCGACCGGCCACGGCATGCTCGGCGTCACGCTGGCGCCGTCGACCGGTGCGTTGCTGGCCGAGATGATCCTCGATGGTGCGGCACCCGCTTGGGTGGCACCGATGCGCCCCGATCGCCGCTTCTAGCCGGTCGCCCCAATCGGTAGCATGGCGCCATGACTCTCCACGTCTGCGACCACCCGCTCGTCCAGCACAAGATCGCGCTGCTGCGCGCCGTCGGGACCTCGACCCGCGATTTCCGCGCCCTCTCGAGCGAGCTGGCGGGCGTGCTGGCCTACGAAGCGACGCGCGACCTGATGCTCGAGGACGTGACGGTGCAGACGCCGATCAAGGAGACCATCGGCCGCCGCGTCTCGGGCAAGAAGGTCGGCGTCGTGCCGATCCTCCGCGCCGGCGTCGGCATGCTCGACGGCGTGCTGGCGATGATCCCCGTCGCGCGCGTGGGCTTTCTCGGCATGTATCGCGATGAGGAGACGCTGCAGCCGGTCTCGTACTACGAGAAGCTGCCGAAGGATCTGAGCGAGCGTCTGATGCTGATTATCGATCCGATGCTCGCGACGGGCGGGTCGGCCTCCTACGCCGCGACGGTCTGCAAGGAGCGTGGCGCGCACAAGGTCAAGCTGCTGTCGCTGCTGGCCGCACCCGAAGGCGTCGAGCGGATGCAGAACGACCATCCCGACGTGGACATCCACGTCGCAGCGCTCGACGAGTGCCTCAACGAGGTCGGGTACATCGTGCCGGGCCTCGGCGATGCCGGCGATCGTCTCTGGGGTACGCGCTAGGCGTCAGAGTCCGAGCGCGGAGCCGTCGACGAGGCGCGTGGCCGCTGCCTTGCCGATCACCTCGGCGGCCATGTCGCGGGCGACGTCAAGACGCACGGGCGAGCGGTCGCCGTGCCCGTCGGAGCCGATCAGGTCGATCAGTCCCTCCTGCAGGAGCCGGCGCGCCTCGACGTCCGTGTTCGGCCCGTCGGCGCCGGTCAGTCCCGACGCGTCGATCTGCAGCAGGGCGCCGGCGTTCTTCATGCGCTCGGCGAAGCCCGGGTCGGGCGGCTCGCGGCGCCAGGCGGCGCGGCGCTCGGGGTGGGCGAGGATGGGGGTGAGGCCCTCCGCGCGAATGCGCCGAATGAGGCGCTCCATCGTGGAGTCGCCGAACCACGGGCCGGCCTGCGGGCCGTCCATCAGCACGAGCTCGGTGCCTTCGAGGCGGAAGCGTGCCGGGTCGTCGTTCGGACGCAGACGATGCGGGCGGGCCGTTACCTCAAACCCGAGGCGCACCTCGATGCCTTCCGGGGTGCACGCCTGGAGCGCGGCGAAGTTGCGCCGGATGCGCGCGACGCGCTCCTGCGACGCATTCCAGTTGAGGTACGGCGGCACCACATGCGGCGTGGCGAAGACGAGGCGCGTACCCGCGTCACGGGCCTCCGTGAGCAGCTGGATGGCATGCTCGAGTGACTGCGCACCATCGTCGACCCCGAAGACAAGGTGCGAATGAACGTCGACGAAGCCGGTCATGGGTTCAGTGTGCCAAGTGGTGCCCCATTCCCGTGGAGGCGGCTGCGACGATCAACGCGTGCTGTTTCTGCTGCCGCCCAGCGAGGGCAAGGCGACACCCGCCACGGGCAAGCCGCTCGACCTTGCGCGACTCTCGTTTTCGTCGTTGACGGCCGAGCGCGAGCGGCTGCTCACGCCCGCGCTGCGCGAGGCATCCGCGCGACCGGCGCGGGACATCTACACCGGCGTGCTCTATGCCGCGCTCGATCTGCCGTCACTCCCGGCAGCAGCGCAGCGACGTTTCGTGATCATCTCGGCGCAGTACGGTGCCGTTCGGCCGGGTGATCGCATCGCCACCTACAAGCGCGAGATCGACGCCAAGCGCTGGCGGCCGCTGCTCGAGCCCGAGCTCGCGAAGGCCGTGGGCCGTGGGGTGATCCTCGATTGTCGCTCTGCGACGTACGTCGCCGCCTGGCGTCCGGCCGGGGCGCTGGCACTGCGTACCGCGCACGTCTCCGTCGTGCGCGAAGCCGCTGGCACGCGCACGGTGGTCTCGCACGACGCCAAGAAGACGCGCGGCGAGGTTGCCCGTTTCGTGGCCGAGACGGGGGAGACGCCGAAGAACGTCGAGGCGCTGGCTGCGCTGATTCGGCGTCGCTTCCCGTGCGAGCTCGATCCACCGGAGCGCGCTGACGCGCCCTGGCGGCTGACGATCGTGACGACTTAGCCGAGGTGCGCCGCGAGGCGTGCGAGCGTCTCGACGCCCAGCGGATCGTGCTCGTCACGCACGGGGTGGATCGCGACGTGATCGGCTCCGGCGGCATGGTGCTCGCGCAGGCGCGATGCGATCGCGTCCTCGTCGCCCCAGAACACGAGCTGGTCGACGAGGTGATCCGAGCCACCGTTGGCAACGTCCTCCTCGCTGAAACCGAGCCAAAGCAGGTTGTTGACGTAGTTCTCCGCGCTGAGGTACCACTCGATCTCGGCGCGGCCCTTGGCGCGGGCGATGTCGGGGTCGGACTCGAGCACGACCTTGTGTTCGACGATCAGCAGTGCCTCGGGTCCCATGACCTCGCGCGCGCGACGCGTATGGTCGACCGTGACGAGGTACGGGTGGGCGCCGAGCGAGCGCTCGGCCGCGAGCCGCAGCATCGGCGGGCGCAGACCGGCCAGCACGACGTGGATCGGCGGCTGGTCGTCGCCGAGCGGCACGGCGTCTCCCGCCTGCTCCATCGCGTCGAGATACGCGCGCATCGTGGCAACGGGCTTCTCGTAGACGTGACCGCGGGCGGTGATCAGGGGGCGGTGACTGACGCCGAGGCCGAGGATGAAGCGATCGTTCGATGCGTCGGCCAGCGTACGTGCGGCCTGCACCGAAGCACGGGCATCGCGCGACCAGATGCTGGCGATACCCGTGCCCACGTGGAGGCGCTCCGTGGCGGCCAGCAATGTGCCGGCGTTCGTGTAGGCCTCGTGGCTGTCCAGCGTCTCGGGGTACCAGAGGCAGCCATACCCCGTTGCCTCGATCGCCCGCGCGGCCTCGCGCATGGCGGCGGCCGGCGCGTAGGCGAAGCCGAACGACCACGCGCCCCACGGTCCGATCGCGCTGCGAATGCGTGCGCGGTCAGTGGCGAGGTCGCTGGCCATCAAGAGCGGGTAGGGAGAATCGAACTCCCGTATTCAGCTTGGAAGGCTGCTGCTCTACCATTGAGCTATACCCGCGGGACGGCGCGAGCGCCGTACTGGAGCCGAAGTGTACGCGGGTGGAGGCGGTGCACACGTCACCAGACCAATGTATGTGTATCTCTTAGTGTCGAATTACTTGTATTCGAAACTAAATGATGTATAAATTGGTTTACCGACAGGCTGAAAGGCACAAACCTCATGGCACTCGTCCGACCCTCCGACACCGATGAAGCGCTCGTCTCCCGCACCGCCAAGGGCGATATGGACGCGTACTCAGAGCTGTACAAGCGCTACCACGCAGTGGTCCGTGCGTATGCGCGCCGTCGCACCGGCGACATGGATCGCGCCGACGAGCTGACGCAGGAGATCTTCCTCGACGCCTGGCGCAGTGCTGAGCGCTACGACCCCAAGGTCGCGCCCGTTGCCGCCTGGCTGCGCACCATCACCGCGCGCCGCGCCGTCGACTGGACGCGCCGCGCCGCCGTGCGCCCGCCGCTGGCGCAGCACGAGGGCCGCGAGATCGTCGAAGACGCGCACGACAGCGAGCTCGTTGATCGCATCGACTTCACCGACGCCCTCAAGGAACTTCCTGAGGCTCAGCGTGAGACGCTTGCGCTCGCCTTCTACGGCGACCTCACGTATCCGGAGATCGCGGAGCGCACGAACACCCCGCTCGGCACGGTCAAGAGCCGCGCGCTGCTCGGCATGCGTCGCCTCGCAACCAGCTCTGTTGCGCTCGATGCCCGCCCGAACATGGCACAGTAGGGCTATGACTGACGGACCGATCCTCATCACGGGAGCCACGGGCTTCATCGGCAGCCGCCTCGCGCGCCGCCTCACCAGCGCCGGTTTGCCCGTGCGCGCCATGGCACGTCGCGCCGACGCAACGGTTGCGCCGGGAGCAGAGCTCGTCGTGGGCGACCTCTCGGATCGCGCGTCGCTCGAGCAGGCCTGTGAGGGCGTCTCGGCCGTCATCTCCTGCGCCGCCATCACGGGTGAGAAGAAGGCCCCTCCGGGTGGCTACGACTACATCAACGCCGACGGCATCACCGCTCTCGCGGAGGCCGCAACGGCTGCAGGCGCCGGTCGCATCATCCACTTCGGCGGTATCGACAACGGCGGCTCGAAGCCCGGTCCGTACCTGGCTGGACGGCGCCGCGGCGAAGAGGGCCTCAAGGCCGCAGGCGTCCCGTGGACGATCCTCCAGCCGTCCGTGCAGTTCGGCCCGCACGCGCCGTTCATCAAGGCGATGGCGGGTCTGGTCAAGGGCCCCATCGCGCCCGTTGCCGGCAACGGCAAGACGAAGATCCAGATGATCCACGTCGATGACGTCTGCCGCGCAGCGCAGGAGTGCTTGACCGGCGATGCGCGCCTTGGGCGCTACATCGAGCTTGGCGGCACCGAGGCGCTCGAGTTGAACGACATTCTCGACACCATCGGGCGCGCCATGGGCAAGCCCAAGGTCCGCAAGCTCCATGCCCCAATGCCGATCGTGAAGCTGCAGGCGAAGCTCATGCAGGTGCTGCCCAACCCGCCGGTGACGCCCGCGGCGGTTGAGTTGCTGGAACTTGACAACGTTGCCGCGAGCCTGACGGGTGTGGAGCAGGAGTTTGGGTTCGTCCCGGTCGGCTTCGCAGCGCACGTCGCCTCGCACGGCCTCGAGCTCTAGATCGCGGATACTCCCCGCGTGGACCTTGTCCTCGCATCGACTTCGCCGCAGCGACGCGCGATTCTGACGGCCCTAGGCGTCCCGTTTCGGGTGGCGGCGCCCGACTACGACGAGGTGCCTATTCCGGGCACGCCGGAGGAGGTCGTGCAGGAGCGCGCACTCGGCAAGGCGCGTTCCGTCGCCGCGCAGACTGCCGACCGCCCCGTGCTCGGCGTTGATACGGAGGTTGTCGTGGACGGTGGGGAGGTGCTGGGGCAACCTGCGGACGCGCACGAAGCCCGCGCGATGCTCGCGCACTTGGCGGGCCGCGAGCACCGTGTGCTGTCCGGCATTGCGCTGATCGGCGAGCGCGAGCAGCTCGCGGTCGCGGAAACACGCGTGCGCCTTGTGGCGCTCGACGAGGACGAGCTCGATGCGTACGTGGACCGCGGCGAATGGCGGGGTCGTGCGGGTGGCTACGCCATTCAGGAGACCGGAGCCGCGCTCGTGCAGTCGATCGTTGGCGACTACGCCAACGTCGTTGGCCTTCCCGTTGCGCTGCTGGGCGAACTTCTCGCGGGGGAGGGCATCAGCCTCGTCCGCGCGGGAGGGAATGCCGATTCCGCGTAGAATCCGTGGACTGAAGCGGCACTACCAGCCGCAAGGGAGCTCCCAATCGGCATCAGGAACTGGACGTTCGGCTTTGGCAGCCGCGATATGGCTGTCGACCTTGGCACGGCGAATACGCTCGTCTACGTGCGCGGGCGCGGCATCGTGCTGTCCGAACCCTCAGTGGTCGCGCTCGACCAGATGACACGCACCGTGCTGGCCGTTGGCATCGAGGCAAAGCGCATGCTCGGTCGCACACCCGCATCGATTACCGCCATCCGCCCCCTCAAGGACGGCGTCATCGCAGACTTTGAGGTGACGGAGGAGATGCTCCGCCACTTCATCCAGAAGGTGCACCAAAATCGTTGGGCGCACCCCCGCGTAGTGGTTTGCGTCCCTTCGGGCGTGACTGGCGTGGAGAAGCGTGCGGTGGAGGAGGCGGCTCTGTCCGCCGGTGCCCGCGTTGCGTACCTCATCGAGGAGCCGATGGCCGCCGCGATCGGCGCTGGTCTGCCTGTCTCTGAGCCGAGCGGCAACATGATCGTTGACATCGGAGGTGGCACGACAGAGGTCGCCGTCATCTCGCTCGGTGGCATCGTCGTGGCGCAGTCGATCCGCGTGGGTGGCGACGAACTCGACGAGGCGATCGTTAAGTACGTGCAGCGTGCCCACAAACTGCTCGTCGGTACGCAGACGGCAGAGCAGGTAAAGATCGAGATTGGCAGCGCCTATCCGCGCGCCGATGAGGAGGCGTCCTGCGAGGTTCGCGGCCGTGACCTCGTGACCGGTCTGCCGAAGACCGTCCTGCTGACAGCCGCTGAGGTACGGAGCGCGCTCGAAGAGCCGCTGCTCGAGATCGTCGGCGCCATCAAGTCGACCCTTGATCAGACGCCGCCAGAGCTCGCCGCCGACATCATGGACAAGGGCATTGTTCTGGCTGGTGGCGGTGCGTTGCTGACGCGTATCGACGAGCGCGTGCGGGCCGAGACGCAGATGCCGGTGCAGATCGCGGAGTCGCCGTTGACGTGTGTGGCCGTTGGTTCGGGCCGCTCGCTCGACGAGTTCGAGGTGCTTCAGCGCATGCACATGAACCAGACCAACCGCGGCAAGCGCCGCCGCTAGGGGCGCTGGCCTGGCTGCTGCCGGGCCTGTGCGAGACTCCAGACGCATGCAGTACTCCACAGCACCGACCCCGAACGAGCCTGATACGCGGCCGCTCGCCGCGGGGGTCGTGGGTGCCTCCGGCTACGCCGGCCAGGAGCTGATCCGCATTCTCGAAGCGCATCCAACCATCCGGCCAGCCGTGCTTCAGGCCCGCAGCGACGGCTTCGATGACATTGATGCCGAAGGACTCAAAGACTGTGACGTCGTGTTCCTGGCGTTGCCACACGGCGAGTCACGCGAGCTCGGCGAGCGCTTGCTCGAACTGGGCACGCAGGTCGTCGATCTCGGCTCGGATTTTCGCGTCGACGGCTGGACGTACGGTCTACCGGAGTTCCATCGCGAGAGCGTGCGGGTGGCGCGCGCGGTGGCGAACCCCGGGTGTTACGCGACCGCAGCGATTTTGGGTGTCGCCCCGCTCGCAGCCGCTGGGCTGATCGATGGACCTGTGCATCTGGACGGCAAGTCTGGCGTGACGGGGGCGGGGCGAACCCCAACCGACAAGACGCATCTGCCCGAGATCTACAACGGCGTCACGCCGTACTCGGTGACCGGCCATCGCCACCTCAGTGAGATCGAGCAGGAACTCGGAGCGCTGGCAGGCGCACCGCGGCAGGCGACCTTCGTGCCGCATCTGCTGCCGTCCAGCCGCGGCCTCCTCGTGACGGCGCACGTGCGTCTCGTGAGCGAGCTTGATCAGTCTGATCTCGACGACCTGTACCGCGATCGGTACGGCGACGAGCCCTTTGTGCGGCTCGGCGGCATGCCCGCGCCGCAGAAACTCGCCGGCTCGAACGTCTGCTGGATCAACGGCTGGGTCGACGATCGCACGGGCACGGTGCTGATCACCTCGGCACTCGACAATCTGGTGAAGGGTGCCGCCGGACAGGCCGTGCAGAACGCCAACATCATGCTCGGCGTGGATGAGAGCGCCGGGCTGACGGTGCGGGGCCTGTGGCCGTAGGAGTCCTCTACCCGCGTGGCTTCGTCGCCGCGGGCGTGACCGCTGGCATCAAAGCCTCGGGACGCCCTGACGTGGCGATCATCGCCGCTGAGCGAGTGGTGCCCGCCGCCGCAGTCTTCACGCGCAGCGCAACAGCCGCGCCGCCGGTCGTCGTCTCTCGCACACACATCGCCGATGCGACGGCGCGCGCCATCGTTGTGCAGAGCGGGAACGCCAACGCCGCGACCGGCGAGCGCGGCATGCGCGATGCCGCGCGGATGGCGGAGTTGGTCGCCGATGGGCTGGGGTGCTCGGCAGCCGACGTCTTGGTTGCCTCGACGGGCGTGATCGGTGTACCGCTGCCGATGGACAAGGTGGAGGCGGGTATCGGGGCCGCGCTGGCAGCGCTCTCGCCAGACGCTGGCGATGATGCCGCGCTCGCGATCACCACGACGGACGCTGCGCCGAAACTGGCACAGCAGGCCGTCTCGACGACCCTCGGCGAGCTTCGCGTGGGCGGTATCGCGAAGGGCGCGGGCATGATTCGTCCCGACCTGGGCACGATGATCGCCGTCGTCACCACCGATGCGCCGCTCACCTCCGCGCAGGCCGACGCGTTGCTGCGCGATGCCGTCGACGCCACGTTCAATTGCATTACGGTCGATGGCTGCACGTCGACGTCCGACACCGTGGTGTTGCTGGCCAGCGGTGCGGTGGAGGGAGCGCTCGACGCAGCTGGGCTTGCAGAGGTCGGCGGTGCGATGCGTGTCGTCTGCGAGGACCTCGCGTTGCAGATCGTGCGGGATGGCGAGGGGGCTCACCGGATCGCGCGCTGGGAGGTCGTGGGGGCAGAGAGCGACCGCGCCGCGAAGGCGATCGCCTACGCCGTGGGCGAGGCGCAGCTCGTGCGCTGTGCACTCAACGGTGGCGACCCCAACTGGGGTCGCATCATCGCCGCGCTCGGTGTCGCCGGCGAGCGAATCGAGCCCGACCGCATTGACGTTTCGATTGGCGGACACGTTCTGTGCAGAGACGGCGCCGCCGTTGAGGGAGTTGATCAGGCCGCTGTCGATGCCGCTGCCGCGCAGTCGACGGTCGAGATTCGGATCGATCTCGGCATCAGCGACGGCAGTGCGCATATCTGGGCCTCGGATCTCTCCAAGCTGTATGTCGAACTCAACGCGGAGTACACGACGTGAGCGGTGCCCTGGTCGCGAAACTGGGGGGCAATGCGCTCGCGCTCCTGCCGGATGCGCTCGCGGCGGCTGATGGTCGTCCGCTCGTGCTCGTGCACGGTGGCGGGGCGCAGATCACGGCGCTGATGGAGACGCGCGGCATTGTCTCGCGCTGGGTCGACGGTCGCCGCTTCACGGATTTGCCGACGCTGGCGTGTGCCCGGGTTGCGCTGGCTGATGTGTCGGACTCGCTGATCACCGAGGTGCGCGAGCTGGGGCGTGAGGCGCAGCCGTTTCGCAACGGCGAACTCCTTGACTGCGTGCGGCGCGTGGAACTCGGGCTGGTGGGCGAGCCCACCTCGGTGATGACGGATCCGATTCGCGCCGCCTGGAACGCCGATCGCATTCCCCTGATTGCGCCGATTGGGCGTGACGGAACGTCGCCACGTCTGCTGAACGTCAACGCCGACGACGTTGCCTCGGCGGTCGCGATCGCACTGCAGGCCGACGAGTTGGCCTTCCTGTCCGACGTTCCGGGCGTGCTGGATGATGCTGGCTCGGTGCTCGCCACGATCTCTGCAGCCGCACCACCGACCGTGAGCGGAGGCATGCTGCCAAAGTTGGAGGCCTGCAGCGCTGCGCTGGCCGGCGGTGTGCGGTGCGTGCGCATTGGCGCCGGTACCGAGGTGACGCCATGAGCATTGCCGACCGCGGCAGCGACGTGATGATGACGAACTACCCGCCGCGTCCGCTTGCCTTGGTGCGTGGCGAAGGCTGCTGGGTCTGGGACGACACCGGCAAGCGCTATCTCGATCTTGTCGCAGGCATCGCCGTCGTCACGCTCGGACATGGGCATCCGGCTCCAGCGCGGGCGTTGGCCGAGCAGGCGGCTGTCCTCGGTCATGTCTCCAACCTCTTCTGGAGTGAGCCTGCCGTCGCGTTGGCGGAGCGCCTCTGTGGGGTGAGTGGCATGGAGCGCGCCTTTTTCTGCAACTCCGGGGCCGAGGCCAACGAGGCTGCGATCAAGCTGGCGCGACGCCATGGACGCGAGGCCGGCGGCGAGACGAAGTTCGGCATCGTGAGTCTCGAAGGTGCCTTTCACGGGCGGACGATGGGGGCACTTGCTGCGACCTGGGGCGAGTCGAAGAAGGCTCCGTTCGAACCGCTCCCCGTGGGATTCCAACAGGTACCACGCAATGACCTGGATGCGTTGCGCGCAGCCGTCGGCCCGGAGACCGCCGGCGTGCTGATCGAGCCGATTCAGGGAGAGGGCGGCGTCAACGTGATCGATGACGCCTATCTGGCGCTGGCGCGCGAGCTCTGCGACGCCCATGACGCGCTCTTGGTCTTCGACGAGGTGCAAACCGGCATCGGCCGCACCGGTGCATGGTTTTCGTTCCAGCGGTCCGGCGTGCGCCCTGACGTGATCACCCTGGCGAAGGGTCTGGCCTGCGGACTGCCGATCGGCGCCGTCCTGTCGCGTCAGCTCGAGACCGGGTTCAAGCCGGGCGACCACGGCACGACGTACGGCGGGTCGCCCGCCATTGCAGCAGGGGCGCTCGCCACGATCAATGCCGTTGAGGCGGAGGATCTGATTGGCAATGCCCAGCGCATGGGTGAGCGGCTGGCAGAGGGCATGCGTGCTCTGCCTGATGTCGCAGCCGTCCGTGGTGTCGGGTTGATGGTGGCAGTCGAGCTCGCGCATGGCGATGCAGCCGGCGTGGCAGCGGCACTGCGTGACCGCGGCGTGCTCGTCAATGCCGTCACCGAATCGGCCCTGCGTCTGATCCCGCCGCTCGTCATCGACGCCGAGCAGATTGATCTCGCGATTGCAACGCTGGCCGAGGTGCTCGACGACCGCGCCTGACCCCGGTTGCGCGGATCCGGCAGGTAGCCGACACTGCACCCATGACGCAGCGCCCGATCTTCGATTACCTCGCGACCTTCGGCTTCGGCTACTTCTTCGGACTCGGTGGCCTCGCGCTACTGCACTTCTTCATCGCCTGGCCTGCGACGTACCAGGATGCAGCACTATTGGCACTTCTGAGCGGTGCTGGCGCCGTGGGCGCGCGGCTCTACAACCGCCGTGTCGTGCGTCCGACAGACAGCGAGTAGTCCGTGCGACTCCACGGTATCCATCACGTCACGGCGATCACGGCCGACGGCCCGCGCAACGCGGAGTTCTACGGCGGTGTGCTCGGATTGCGGCTCGTGAAGAAGACCGTCAACTTCGATGATCCGGGCGCCTACCACCTGTACTACGGCAACCAGACCGGGGCGCCGGGCACCGCGTTGACCTTCTTCGAGTACCCCGGCGCCCGCCTCGGGCGCGCGGGTGAGGGGATGGTCACGCGCATCGACTGGAGTGTGCCCAGCGAGGATGCCCTCGACTGGTGGGAGCGATACCTTGCGGGCAAGGCGACGACGGAACGCGGGCATGCGCACCTCGACGTCTGGGATCACGAGGGGCTCGTCACCCGCCTGATCAGTGTGCCGGAAAGCGCTGCGCTTCCGCACGCCGTGGCGCCACACATTCCGGCAGAGGTGGCGTTGCGGCGCATGATCGGCGTACAGGCCCACGCGCGCGATCCCGAGCGCAGCGCTGCGGTGCTCGAGTCGCTCGGCTTCGCGCACGATGCGGGTGTCTGGTGGACCGAGGAAGCCGGCCGGGGTGCCGCCTACGAGCTCGTGCATTCCGATGGCGAGCCCGCTATCGGTGGCGCGGGCACCACGCATCACGTCGCCTGGGCGAGCACCGACGACGATCATGCCCACTGGCTTGGGCGCGCAGCAGAGGCCGGCGTGCAGTCCACGCCGATCGTGGATCGCGACTACTTCCGCTCGATCTACTTCCGAGAGCCGTCGGGGGTGCTGTTCGAACTCGCCACCGACGGTCCTGGCTTCACCGTCGATGAGCCGCTCGAGACCCTGGGCGAATCGCTCTGTCTGCCGCGCCAGCATGAGCATCTGCGCACACTGCTCGAAGAGCGTCTCGCGCCGATTGCCGATCCTTGGTCGCCGTACCGATGACCGGCATCGTCGAGCGCATTCGCCCGTCTCGCGGCGAACCCGAGGGCGCGCTCGTCCTGTTCCACGGCCGTGGTGCTGACGAGCATGATCTGCTGCCGATCATCGAGGTCCTGGACCCCGAGCAGCGACTCGTCGGCGTGACACCGCGGGCGCCGCTCGATCTCGGCACCGGCGGCTGGCACTGGTACGTCGTGCCGCGCGTGGGCTATCCCGACGAGCCGACCTTCATGGCCTCCGTCGAGTTGCTCGACGACTGGCTCGACGGGTTGCCTGACCGCATTGGCGTGCCGGAGGACCGCATCGTGCTCGGTGGGTTCTCACAGGGCTGCGTCATGGCGTACGCGATGGCGCTGGCCGCGAATCGCACCCCGCCAGCAGCGCTGCTCGCCATGGTGGGCTTTATCCCGCACGTCGCCCAGCATCCGCTCGATCTCGTCTCTGACGATCGCCCGCCGGTGACGATCGTGCACGGCAGCATCGATCCGGTCATCGACGTTTCCTTCGGACGCGCCGCACGCGACGAGTTGCTCGCCGCTGGTATGGACGTCACCTATCGCGAGACGCCGGTGCCCCACACGATTGACTCGGCCTGGTTGCCTGATCTCCGCCACGAGATCGGCATGGCGCTCCGGATCGACTGAATCAGCTGACGGACGCCGCGGTCCACGTCAGCGGCGCGATGTCCTGCAGTGCCGTCGTCATCTGGACGGCGGTCGTGATGACGGTCACCGACCGCCCGACTGCCGCGGTGGCAAACAACGCGGGGTTCGCGCGCAGGGCGATCGTGCCGGCGTGCGAGAGCTTGGTGCCGTCGGACGACGAGACGCCGATCGGGCGGATGATCAGGCGTCCCTCGCCGCCGACCGTTGCCGTCCACGCGACGACGCCCTTGATGGTGAGCGAAACCTGGGGGGTGGCAGTGTTGGCGCTCGCCGGGTTGGTCGGATCGAGCTGCACGATCGTCGCTGCCTGCAGGTAGTCATACGGCGACATGACATTCGCGCCCTGATGCAACTCGAAGTGCAGGTGGCACGGGCCGCCGGCGGCATCACCCGTGTTGCCGACATACGAGACGATCTGGCCAGCCTTGACCCGCGAGCCATTCTTGAGTCCCTTGGCCATGGCGCTTGCCGCGCCCGAGCGACCATCCATATGGATGTAGCGATACCACGAGCTCTTGCCCTTCAGCGTCAGCATCCAGCCGGAGCGGTCGCCCCATTCCAGCGACACCGTGCCGGGCACGACCGCAAGCACCGGCGTGCCGCACGGAGCGAGGAGATCGTTGCCCTCGTGGGTGCCACCCGCGCGGGGATCACCAAAATCGTTGGTGTAGTGCGCGCCGCCGACGACCGGGAAGAGCGTGAACGGTGGGGCAGCGGCGCCGAGGGCTGTGGCCGGGGCCATGAGCGCGAGGCCGGTGATGATCAGCAGGAGGATCCGCATACGTCGAGAGGGCGTAGGGCCGCCGTTCCCGAAGGCTACACCGATGTCTGCGACACAGGTGTGGCATCGGCAATCTGCAATCGGAATGTGACATTGCGACACATGTCACGCATCAGCAGCCAGAACGCGGTATCGTGCCCGCAATGCAGTTCGCACGCGATAGGGACACCGCGTTCGGTCGCCCGCTTCGCTGAACCATGACGAGCAGCCTTCGCCGCACACCGTTGTACGACCGCCACGAGGAGCTCGGCGCTCGCATGGTCGAGTTTGGCGGCTGGGAAATGCCCGTCTACTACGTGGGCATCAACGAGGAGCATCGCGCCGTACGGGCCCGTGCAGGCATCTTCGATGTGTCGCACATGGGGCAGCTCGAGGTAACGGGCTCGGGCGCGGAGAACCTCTTGCGCAAGGCGCTGGCGAGCGATATCGACCGACTCGAGGAGGGACAGGCGCAGTATTCGTTCCTCCTCAATGAGAAGGGCGGCGTGATCGATGATCTGATCGTCTACAAGCTGCCCGATAAGGTCTGGTTGCTGGTCGTCAACGCGGGCAGCATCGCGACCGATCTGGCCCACCTCAAGGGACTCAAGCAGCGCGGCGCCGTCGTCACCGACAAGAGCGCCGAGACCGCCATGATCGCCCTGCAGGGACCCGTCGCCCTTGACTTGCTGGCCGACATCTGGCCCAAGAAGACCGCCGGTCCCGACACGATCAAGCCGTTCACCGCGGTAGCGCGCACCGTTGCCGGCGTGCCGTGCCTCGTTGCGCGCACGGGCTACACGGGGGAGATCGGCGTCGAGCTGATGTGCCCGGCCGACCGCGCCGGCGATCTCTGGGACGGCATCCTCGCCCGCCGCGAGCACGGTGTCGTGCCAAGCGGCCTCGGCGCGCGCGACACACTGCGACTCGAGATGGGCTTCCCACTGCACGGCCATGACATCGATCCGAAGACGACACCGATTGAGGCCGGCCTCGGGCGTTTCGTGCACCTGGGGCGACCGTTCGTCGGGAGCGCCGTGCTGGAGAAGCAGGTCGCGAAGGGTGTCAAGCGCAAGCTCGTCGGCATTCAGCTGCTCGACCGCGCGATCCCGCGCGAGGGCTATCCGATCCTCAAGGACGGCGTCAAGATCGGCACGATCACGAGCGGCACGTTGTCGCCGAGCGTCGATCGTGGTATCGGGATGGGGTACGTCACCCCGGAGTTCGCCGAGCCAGGCACTACGCTGCAGGTCGACATCCGCGGGCGCGAGCGCGATGCGGAAGTCGTCACGCTGCCGTTCTACAAGAAGGAGTCCTGAGCCATGTCCGAAGAGAGCTACCCCGCCGAGCTGCGGTACCACCGCGAGCACGACTGGGTGCGTGCTGATGGCGACGAGGCGATCTTCGGCATCACGTGGCACGCGCAGGACGCGCTCGGCGAGGTCGTCTACTTCGAGCCGCCGGCGGTTGGCTCGCACATTGCTGCCGACAGCTCCTATGGCTCCCTCGAGTCGGTCAAGGCCGTCTCGGACGTGATCGCACCCCTGGCGGGCACGGTCACTGCCGTCAACGACAAGGTTGTCGAGTCGCCCGAGCTCGTCAACGAGTCGCCGTACGCCGACGGGTGGCTGATCCGCGTCAAGCTCGACGATCCGAGCTCGGTCGATAGCCTGCTCGACGCCGACGCGTACCAGGCCCTGCTCTAGCCACCATCACCGGCTCTGCCGGCGTGTCACGATGCGGGCATGTCGATCGATCGCGAGGTCTCTTGCCGCCGCTGCCGGGTGTACTGCGACTGGGTCGTGGATCCGCTGGGCTGCCTCGGCTGCTCGCGGCTCTACGCCTATGACGCCAAGGATGGGCGCCGCTACGTGGGCTGTGTCGAGGGCGTCCACCTCGCAGAGCTCGAGCTTCGCGTGCTCGAAGAGAGCGTGGAGGAGGGGCGGGCGTTCGGTGGAGTCCGTGCGGCGCGCCTCCCGCTGACGATCTGCAGCGCAAAGGTCGATCCGGCGTATCCGCAGCGCCTCCCAGAGATCGGGTGCGTCAACCCCGAGTTTCACGAGTCGCCGGGTGGCGGCACGTTCATCGTCAGCGCGCGCGGGACTTCTTCGCCTGCGCCTGACGACGCTTGACGCCCTTGGCGTGCATGGCTCGCAGCGCCGCGATTTCCTGTGCGTCGGGGCCGTTGCCCTCGTGACCCGGCGTCTCGAGCAGCATCGGCAGGTCTGCCAGCTTCGGGTGGGAGAGCGTCACCGACAGGCCGTCGCCCATCTCGCCCTCGCCAACGTTGGCGTGACGATCGCGGTTCGAGCCGCAGGCCGCCGCCGCGTCGTTGACGTGCAGGCAGCGCAGGCGATCGATGCCGATCCGCGTGTCGAGCTCGTGCACGAGGGCGTCAAGCTGCTTCGTGTCGGTGACGTCGACGCCGGAGACGTAGGCGTGGCAGGTGTCGATGCACATGCCGAGGCGTGGGTGATCAACGGCGTTGATGATGCTCGCGAGCTCGATCGGGTCGCGCCCGATCGTGCCGCCTGCACCCGCCGAGTTCTCGAGCAGCAGCCAGCAGGGGTCCTTGAGATGCTTGAGCGCAGCCTTCAGTTCCTTGACGATCTGCGGCAGCGTGGCGTCGAGACCACGGCCCTTGTGGGAGCCGACGTGCAGCACGATGCCGTCGGCTGCGATCGCGTTGGCCACGTCGATGGTGTTGCGCAGCGCCGTCCGACTCTTCTCGAGCAGTTCGGGCTCGTCGGTCGCCAGATTGATGAAGTAGATGGCGTGGCAGACGATGTACTGCACCTGACCGCTCTCGCGGGCCGCCCGCAACACAGCGAGGTCTTCCGGCTTATGCGCGGTGGGCTTCCAGGTGCGTGCGCTTTGGATGAAGACCTGCACGCCATCGGCATCGATGGCGGCAGCGCGTCCGGGGACGTTCTGCATGCCGCCAGCCGAGGAGATGTGGGCGCCTGCGATCACGGAAGCAGCATACGGAGGCGCCTCGCGGTCGCCGCTGCTGCCTGACGATCGCGCGCACCGGTACGTTTCCGTACATGACTGTCCGCGTCCGCTTCGCTCCGTCGCCCACCGGCTTCCTCCACGTGGGAGGCGTGCGTACGGCGCTGTACAACTGGCTGTTCGCCCGCCACCACGGTGGCGTCACGGTCCTCCGCATCGAGGACACCGACACCGAGCGGGAGACCGAGGGTGCGATTGAACAGATCCAGCGTTCACTCGACTGGCTGGGCCTCGACTTCGACGAGTCGCCGCGGACGGGTGGACCGAACGGACCGTACCTGCAGAGCGAGCGCGCCGAGACCTATCAGGCGGCCGTCGATCAGTTGCTCGAGCAGGGGCTCGCCTACCGCTGCTACCAGACGCCAGAGGAGTTGGAGGCCGCGCGCGCAGCCGCCCGCCACACCGACGACCCGGCAGCGCCGACGCGTCTGCATCGCGACCTGACGAGCGAGCAGATCAGCCGCTTCGAGGGTGAGGGGCGTCCCGCGATCATCCGCTTCCGCACGCCGCTCGAGGGCGAGACCGTGATCGAGGATCTTGTGCGCGGACGCATCGCCTTCGAGCATCGTCTGCTCGGCGACACGGTCCTGATGCGCGGCGGTGGCGCTCCGACGTACCAACTCGCCAATCCGCTCGACGACATGGCGATGGGCATTACGCACGTCATTCGTGGCGAGGATCTGCTGCCGTCAACCCCCCGCCAGAAGCTGCTCGTCGAAGCGCTCGGGGGGACGTTCCCGACGACGGCGCACCTCTCGATGATTCTTGGTCCGGATAAGAAGCGCCTCTCCAAGCGCCACGGCGCAGCCAGCGTGGAGGAGTTTCGCGAGCAGGGCTACCTGCCGCACGCGCTCGTCAACTTCCTCGCGCTGCTCGGCTGGAGTTGGGACGGCGAGACCGAGATCATGAGCATCGACGAGCTGATCGAGCGGTTCTCCCTGGAGCGGGTCAATCCGGCCCCGGCCGTGTTCGACCACCAGAAGCTGGCCTGGATGAATGGCACCTATCTGCGTGAACTTGCCGTCGATACGTACGCTGCCGCACTTGACGCTCACCTTGCCGACGCCGACTCGCCGCTGGCCGGCAACGAGCGCCTCGGCGAGCTCGTCCCGATGGTGCAGGAGAAGCTCGGCGCGTTCGGCGAGTTCGATGCGTTGGCGGGCTCGCTCCTGATCGACCGTGAGCCCGACCCGGTTTCCTGGGACAAGCTCAAGGCCGACGAGAACGCGCCCAAGGTGCTCGACGCAGCAATCACTATGCTCGGTGCCTCGGCGGTCTTCACGCCCGATGCGATCGAGGGGTCGCTGCGGAGCATCTGCGATCTGCTGGACCTCAAGCCCAAGCACGCCTTCACGCCGATCCGCATCGCCATCACTGGCTCAACCGTGGCGCCGGGGCTGTACGAGTCGATTGCGTTCCTCGGGCGCGAAGAGTCGCTGGCGCGCCTGCAGCGCGCACGCGCCGCTGTGTAGTCCCGCGCGCAGGAGAGCGGCGAAACTGCGCGTATCGTGAGGGCAGATGGCCGCCAGCAAGCGCTCTGCCGACCAACAGGCCGAGCAGAACCCCGTCCCGAGGAAGTCCAAGCGCCTGCGCGGCATCATCGCCGCGTTCCTCGCCGCGATCGTGATCATCATCGTGACGGCCATCGTCACGACGATTGCGCTCGACGCGGTCCACGGGCGAACCAATCCGTTCACCAAGGTCGCAGGTGGTTCCAATCAGCAGCAGAACGATGTCGATGCCGCTCGCGCTGCGGGCTACAAGGCCGGCGTGCGCGACACCAAGCAGATCGCGAAGGACCAGTTGAGCGCTCGCTACGACCAGGGCTTCGCGAAGGGCTACGCCAAGGGTCGCGAGGACGTCAAGAACAACCAGGGCTCGCAGGGCGGGTACCCCGAGGGCTACAACGCCGGTGTCACCGCTGCAGTGGACGCGTACAAGAAGATCATCGCGCAGGCGCAGCAGATCATCTCTGACGCCGGGCAAGCGCCCGTGACGACGGCGCCGACGCCGACCACGACGACCGGGTAGGGACACTATGGGCCCGGGCCCGAAATGTTCGACCGTTTGGCCAGAGGACCCGGATCGCGTTCCCAGAGGGAGGACATAGCGGGCCCGGGCCCATAGTGTCCCGGGCTGGGAGTGGCCCTCCAGAGGAGCTGAACTCTGGTCGGACGGGATCCAGGGCCATGGTGTCGTCGGGGCCGTTGCGCACGACATGGATCCGGGTCCAAATTGTCATGCACAGGCCGCGCCATATCCGGGGTGACCGGACAATTTGGACCCGGATCCCGGCGTGGTCGCACCAGCTCTTCTGCAACGAAAAAGGGCCGGGTTGGTGGGGGCAACGCCCCCACCAACCCGGCCCTTGCCGATCAGATCAGGCGGTGAGATCGGCCGCCATCTCCTCAAACGCATCGACGAAGCGGGCGCAGTCCTCGATCGTGTGCGCGATCGAGAGCGTCCACTCCTCCTCACGACCCGGGGTCATGAAGACGCCGCGGTTCATGTTGTAGAGCCACGCCAGGTCGCACAGCTCGCCGTCCTGCTGCGCCTTGAACGACTCGTAGTCGACGATCGGGTTCTTCGCGAACGTCACGCAGCCCTTGGAGCTGATGCCAACGGTGTAGCCCGGCAGGTTGTGCTTGTCGAGGACGGCCGAGCAGCCCTCGAGCATGAAGTCGTTGAGCGTGTCGAGGTGGGCGTACGCCTCGGGCGTCATCACGTCGAGCAGGTTGGCGCGCGCCGCAGCCATGCCCAGCGGGTTGCCGTTGTACGTACCGACCTGATAGACGGAGCCGTCACGGACGACCTCCATGATCTCGTCGGTGCCGCCGATGGCGCCGATCGGGAGACCGCCACCGAGGGCCTTGGCGAGCGTGACCATGTCGGGCGTCACGCCGAACTTCTCGACGGCGCCGCCAGCGGCGATCGTCATGCCGGTCTTGACCTCGTCAAAGATCAGCACGATGCCGTGCTTCTTCGTGATCTCACGAACGGCCTCGAGATAGCCGGGCTCGGGGAGCACGACGCCGAGGTTCATCATCGCCGCCTCCATGATCACGCAGGCGGGCAGGCGGCCCTCCTCGGCGAGGCGCTCAATGCGGCGCTCCATGGCGGGCGCGTCGTTGAACGGCACCGGGATCGTCATGTCGGCCACGGCCTTCGGGATGCCGCCGCCGTAGGGGAGGGACGCGTAGTTCTCGCGGTCGCCGATCGAGGCGTAGTCCACGCCGATCGAGACCATCACGTAGTCGTGGTGGCCGTGGTACGAGCCGAAGATCTTGATGATTGTGTCGCGACCCGTGGCGGCGCGAGCGATGCGGATGGCATCCATCGTGGCCTCGGAGCCCGAGTTCGTGTATCGCCACTGCGGCAGGCCCCAGCGGCGCTTCAGCTCGTCGGCGACGATGATCGCGTCCTCGGTCGGGGCGGCGAAGTGCGTGCCCTGCTCCATGCGCTCAACGACGGCCTTCGTGATGACCGGATGGGCGTGGCCCTGGACCATCGAACCGAACCCGTTGTGGAAGTCGACCATCTCGGTGCCGTCAACGTCCCAGACGTGCGAGCCAATGCCGCGCTCGAGGTAGATCGGCCACGGATCGCGGAACTGGTAGGACGAGGCGACGCCACCCGACAGCGAGACCTGGGCGCGCTCGTACATGCGGCCCGAGGCAGCCGTGTTCGCATCCAGCTTCTGCGCCTCGCGGGCGGTCAGCTCGGCGATGCGCTCGCGGTCGAGCTCAACAGGGGTGCGTACAGCCATGGTTCCTCCTCGGCGCGCTGATTGCGCGGTCAGTTCGATACACGATAGGCGCGCAGCGGGGCGAGCGTCAATGAGTAAGGCGCCGCTACGAGGCGGTGAAGAGCGTCTCGGCGACGTCTTGACGCTCGCGGATCAGTGCGCGCACGCCTTCGCTGTCGCCGTTGCGCAGCATCTCGATCGGATCGGGCTCGCCGTTGACGATGCCCTCGAAGAAGACCTTGCGATCCTCGTAGGTCGGGAAGAGGTCCTTGGCCCAGCCGCGGACGCCGTTGAGCATGACCGCGAGCTCGGCATGCGGCTCGCCGTACGTCTCGAGGATCTCGCGCTTGAGGCGCTTGGCCAGCGCAGGGCTCGTACCCGACGTGGAGATGGCGATCGAGATCGGTCCGCTGCGCACGATGGCGGGGAGGATGAAGTTGCAGAGCGGCGGGACGTCGACGACGTTGACGAGCATCGCGCGCTCCTCGGCGGCGCGGTAGATCTCGACGTTGAGCTCGGTGTCCTCGGTGGCGGCTACGACGAGCAGGTGCCCGACGAGGTCGGCGGGCGTGTACTCGCGCTCCTCGAGGGTGATGGCGCCCTCGGCGGCCAGCTCCCGCACCTCAGCAACCGCCTGCTTGGCGACGACGTGCACCTTCGCGTTGGCGGCGAGCAGACCTTCGATCTTCTCGAGGCCGATCGGGCCAGCGCCGACGACGAGGCACGGGCGGCTGCCGAGATCGAGGCAGGCCATGTAGAAGGTCTTCTCGAGCATCTTGGCGTTGCACGTGGCATCGCAGCGGTCGAGCTTGGCGTCGCAGACACAGGGGCGAGGAGGCATATGCGAAGCCTATCGCGAGCAGGCGGCGCGCGGATGGGTCACCATCCCCCTATGCGTGACGTCCGCCACCTGTACGTGCACGTGCCGTTCTGTGCACATCGCTGTGGCTACTGCGATTTCGTGACCGTCACCGGGCATGACGAGCGCCACGGCGCCTACGTCGACGCGCTGCTGTGCGAGCTCGAGGGGCGTGGTGACGTTCTGGGCGCCGTGGAGACGGTGTACATCGGTGGTGGTACGCCCTCGCGACTCGGCGCACCGTTGCTGGCGCGCCTGCTCGACGCTCTGCCACAGGCCCGTGATGAGATGACGGTGGAATGCAATCCCGAGGGCGTCGACGAGGCCCTTGCGGCCGTGCTCGGCGAGCGCGGCATTCGCGTGTCGCTCGGTGCGCAGACCTTTGCTCAGCCGCTCCTCGATACGCTCGAACGAGAGACCACGCCTGACCAGGTGCGTGCCGCCGTCGTCACGTTGCGCGACGCGCGCATCCCATCGCTCTCGCTCGACCTGATCTACGGCATTCCCGGCGAGCGTGATAGCGATCTCGGACGCGACCTGGCCACGATCGAGGAGTTGGCACCGGACCACGTCTCGGCCTACGAGCTGGAGGCCAAGCCCGGCACGCGCTTCGCCGTGCACCACGGTGCGCAACTCGAGGAGCAGGCCGAACTCCTCGAGCGACACATGGAACTGGTGATCGACTCGCTCGCGTACTCCGGCTATGACTGGTACGAGATCGCGTCGTTTGCGCGCAGTCCGGAGCACCAGGGACGGCACAACCGCGCCTACTGGGAGGGGCGCGACTACCTCGGTCTTGGCGTCGGCGCGGTGGGGACCGTGGCGGGGGAGCGTCGCGTCAACGGGCCAAAGCTCGCCGCGTACATCGAGGATCCGCTCACAGCGCCGGCGACCATCGAGGTGATCAGCGAGCGCACGCGGCTGGAGGAGCGCCTGATGCTCGGGTTGCGGCTCGCAGACGGCGTGGCGCTCGACGAGGTTGCGCCTGTGCTGGACCAGGCCGGGCTGGATCGCCTGATTGGCCTCGAGCTGGCCAGCATCGAGGGCGGTAGAATCCGGCTTGCGCAGCGAGGACGCATGCTGTTGCACGACTGCGTTGCGGAGCTACTCAACGATGAGCCTGCCTGACCTCGACATCACCGAACGCCGCCAGCAGGTTCTGCGCGCCGTCATCGAGGAGCACATCGCCTCGGGGCAGCCGATTGGCTCGAAGACGTTGGTGCAGAACCGCGGCTTTGAGACGTCTGCCTCGACGCTGCGCTACGAGCTCGCCTGGCTCGAGTCGGTCGGGCTGCTCGGCCACCCGCACACCTCTGCTGGACGCGTCCCGACCGAGCTCGGCTACCGGTTCTACGCCGGAGCGCTGCTGGCCGAGCGCATCGCCGCGCAGCCATTCGAGGTGCAGCTGACCGAGGCCTCGCGCGAGGTCGACGATGCGCTGCGCGTGACGACCGAGGCGCTCTCGCAGGTGACGAGCCTGCTGGCGATCGCCAGCGCGCCCAGCGTCGCCGAGGTTGACATTCGCCACATCGAGATTCTGTCGCTGCAGCCGCAGGTGGTGATGGTGCTGCTGATCAGCGGTACCGGCGCGGTGGCGAAGCGCGTCTTTGCCTTCGACGGTCCCGTCGACCCGGGCCTCGCCGAGTGGTCGCGCGAGTACCTCAACGAGACGCTGACGGGCGGGTCGATCTCTGAGCGCACGGTCCGCCGCCGCATGGAGGACCCCGACCTACCCGTGCGGGAGCGCGATTTTCTCGACGCAATCGCGCCGGTTTTCCACGAGCTCTTTGAGGCGGGTGCCGATCGTCTCGTCGTCGGCGGCGCCTCGCGGCTGATGAGCGAGCTGCGCGCACAGAACCAACAGGAGCTGACGCAGCTTGCCTCGGTGCTCGAGGAGCGCGCGGTCATGCTCGGCCAGCTGCGCGCTGCGTTGCGCGGCGACAGCGTCACGGTGCGGATTGGCGAGGAGCACGAGGAGGCTGCGCTCCGGCCGGTGGCGATGATCACCGCTGGCTATGGTCTATCGCACCGTACGCTCGGCGCGGTCTCGGTGATTGGTCCGGTCCGCATGGACTACGCGCAGGCGATCGTCGCCGTGCGCGGTGCGGCGGCCGCGCTCAGCGCGTACGTCGAGGACGTCTACGAGGAGTGAATTGGGCCCTGCTTGCCGCCGGTCTCGGACTGGCGGCGTATCAGGTGTGGGCCATCTCGGTGCGCGTGCTCGGCTCGCGGCAGCTCGACCCGCCGGAGCGCAGACTCATGATCATCACGCTGATCATGACCCGAGGACTCGGCTTCCTACTCGGTCTCCTGCTGATCGCGGGCGCCGTGTGGCGGTCGCTGCACTAGACCCCGGATACCATGCGGGCGGATGTCTGCCCCACAAGATTTCTATGAGGTCCTCGGCGTCCCGCGCGATGCGTCGGACGATGACATCAAGAAGGCGTTCCGCAATCTTGCGCGCCAGCACCATCCGGACGTCAACCAGGACGATCCGGACGCCGGCGAGCGCTTCCGTGTCATCGCCGAGGCGTACGAGGTGCTCTCCGTGTCGGAGAATCGCGTGCGCTACGACCGCTACGGCCACGCCGCGTTCTCGGGGCAGACCACCGGGAGCGCCGATTTCGGCGACCTCAACGACATCCTCGGCATGTTCTTCGGCGACGGCCTGTTCGGTGGGGGTGGGCGCCAGCGTGGCCCGCGCGGCGGCCAGGACGCCGCCGTGGGTATCTCGCTGACGCTGCGCGAAGCCGCCAGCGGTGTCCAACGCGACCTCGACGTCGAGATCATCGGCGACTGCGAGCGATGCGGCGGTTCTGGTGCCGAGCCGCCAACGCGTCCTGTCGGCTGCGAGACCTGCGGCGGCATCGGCGAGGTGCGGCAGGTGTCGAACACGCCACTGGGCCAGATCATGCGCCAAATGCCGTGTCCGACCTGCCGCGGGCGTGGCGCGACGGTGGAGACGCCCTGCACGGCATGCAAGGGACGCGGCTCGCAGCCGGAGAAGCGCACCATCAGCGTCGGTATCCCCGCGGGCATCGATTCCGGCCAGCAGGTGCGCGTCGTGGGGCAGGGACACGCCGGCGATCCCGGGGCGCCACCTGGCGACCTCTACGTCCAGGTCCACGTCGAGGACGACCCGGCGCTCGAGCGCGACGGACTCGATCTCTACGTGCGCGTGGATCTCACCGTCACGCAGGCGCTGCTCGGTGCGACCGTGCATGTGCCGACGCTCGAAGGGACGGAGACGCTGGTCCTCCAGACAGGCACGCAGCCGGGCGAGCGCAAGACGCTGCGCGGCAAGGGCATGCCGATGATCAGCAACGAGAAGCGTCGCGGAGATCTACACGTGATCTTCGCCGTGCACGTGCCGCATACGATCGACCCGCAGGCGCGTCGCCTGGCCGAGGAGCTCGACAAGGCGATCCCTGAGGACGCCTACAAGAGCGAAGGCGGCGGGCTGTTCGACCGTCTGCGCGGTCGCCACCGTGGTTGATCCGCCGCTCACCCGCTGGCAGATCGAGGTTCCCGCCGAGCGCGCCGAAGAGGCCATCGCGATCCTGCTCGAGGCGTTCCCCGGTGGCCTGCAGGAGGTAGCGCGGGGATCGACGATCGGCTTCGCCGGCTTCCTCGGCGTCGATGAGCCCGCTCCGGAACTGCCCGACTGGCTGCCCGCCACGCCCGAGGCCGTCCCTGATGGCTGGCGTGACGCCTGGCGCCAGTTCCACAAGCCCACGCAGATCGGCGACCTCTGGGTGCGCCCGCCCTGGCTCGACGAACCGGTCGACGCGATCATCCTCGAGCCCGGCCATGCCTTCGGCACCGGTTCCCACGGCACGACGCGTGGCGCCGGCCAGTTGCTGCTCGATGAGCCGCCCGGCCGCCTGCTCGACCTCGGCTGCGGCTCCGGCCTGCTCTCGATCATCGGCGCCTACCGCGGTCACCATCCGATCCTGGCCATGGACATCGATCAGAACGCAATCGAGTCGACGCGGGAGAACGCGATCGTCAACGGCTACGCCGATCGGATCGAGGTCGTGACGGGCGACGCGATCATGGCGCCGCTGCCCGAGTCCGACCTCGTCGTCGCCAATATCGAACGCAAGTTGATCGAGATGCTGCTGCAGCGCGAGGGGCTCCCCGATCGCATCATCGTCAGCGGTCTGCGCATCGAAGACGAGCTGAACCACACGGGCTGGGACCTGCAGCGCCAGATCGTCCTCGATGGTTGGCGTTCGGCACTCCTGACGCGCTGAGCTCGGGGTACCCTGCCGTCATGGCGCACGTCTTCCGCTTCTTCCTCCCACCGACGGGCGCAGTCGCCGCCGGCGAACGGGTCGCGTTGTCCAAGGATGACGCGCACCGGCTGCACAAGGTCCTGCGGCTCGAAGCGGGGGAGGTGGTCGAGGCAGCCGACGGTCGGGGGCGCGTGTTCACGGCGGTGGTCGACAACGCGAAGCTCGGCACGCTGGTGCTCAGCGACGAGCTGCTCGCGCAACCCGCGCTGGCTCCCATCCGCGTGCTGCTCGCACAGAGCGGTCCGCGCGCCGACGACGCGGTGGAGAAACTGGTGGAGCTTGGCGTGGCGGAGATCGGCCCGCTGCTCGCCGCCGGGCGCCGCCGCGAGGCGCGCACCGACCGCTGGGAGCGCATCGCCGCCGGTGCCGCGGCCCAAGCAAAGCTGCCGTGCATTCCCACCATCCTCGCACCCGTCGCGTATCCCGATGCGCTGGCGGCTGGAGCGATCGTGTGCTCGCACGAGGAGCACGACACGTCGCTGGCTGAAGCGCTGGGCACAGCCACGCGTCCGATCACGTTGCTGATCGGTCCCGAAGCCGGGTTCGGCGTCGATGAGCTCGCGCAAGCGCGTGCCGCGTCGCGCCCGATCGTCACGCTGGGCGCGACGGTGCTACGCACCGAGACCGCCGCCATCGTGGCGGCGGCCCTGGTGCGCGCGCAGCTGACCGCCTAGAACCCGCTCCAATGGCGCGTGTACTTGCCGGCCCAGCTCGGGTCGACGGTGAACTTGCCCTGGCAGCTGAAGTCATTGCTGGTCGTGTGCTCGTAGACACAGCCAAACGAGCCGTCGACACGACCGGCCTGGAAGTAACCGCCGGCACCGATCTTCGAGTGGTAGGTGTTGTTCGACGCGCCCTTCGGCACGTAGATCGCCACGCCGAATATGATGCCGAGGCGGATGTGCACGCAGAAGCACCTCTTGAAGCCCTTTACGCCGAACTTCTCGCTGAACTCGCGCCCCTTGGCCAGATCGACGTAGCCGAACAGCCCCTTCTGGTACTCGATCGTGCCGAAGTGGCCATTCACGTCACCGACCCCCGAGGTGACGTCCTTCTCAGTGCCCGGGGTGTTCATCAGCGCGATGATCAACGTGGCCTTCTTGTACTTGCCGGCGGCCTCCTCGTGCTGCGCATCGATACCCAGCTTGAAGACCTTGACGACACCGCAGGAGACCTGGATCTCCGTGGGGATCACCACTGCGTTCGTTGCTTTGTCCGTGTACGGCGCGAGCAGCGTATAGGTCCAGTTCTTCATCTTCAGCTGGCCACCAATCTGCGCCTTGTACGAGGCGCAGCCGCCGTTCGGGATGTCGAACACGGTGTGGTAATGGAACGAGACGAACTCGAACGAGGGCGACTCGACCTTGAGGTCGGCACCGGTCACCGTGAGGTCCTGGTGGTAGCTGCCGTGCGGGGCGGTGACTTGGGCGTCGATCGTGAAGTTGCCGAGGTCGCTCGCCATCTCGCCCTCGAGACGCGCGGCAGTGCTCAGCGTCGACACGCTGAGCTTGACGCGGGGGTACGTGGTCTTGCCGAGCACGAGGTTGGTGATCTCCGTCGATCCCTCGAAGCCGTTCTTCACGATGGAGAGGTTGATGTCGACCTTGCTCTCGCCGATCGAATAGCCTTTCAGCGTCAGCTGCGCGTGATGCTCGCAGCCGACGTTGCTGATGAAGCCATCGATGTGATTGAGCTTGATCGTCGTCGTCGGTGCCGACGCGGATGTGGCGGTCGAGTCGGCCACGAACGTTATCTTCCAGTGGCAGTTGTTGGTCCAGACCAGCGTGCCATTCAGCGTGCCGCCGTTAACGCTTTGGAGCGCCGCATTCGCGGTGACGACGCCGTTGACGTCGGACGTAACCGTGATCTTCGTGGCCTGAAGCTTGTCCGGCACGACCCACACGTTGGTGATGGAGAAACCGGGAGCCGGGACGGCGTGGTGGAAGAACGATGCAGCTTGCCGCGTATGGTCGAACCGCGTAGCAGCCGAGGCAGCACTGGCCGTTGTGAGCGCGACGAGCAGCGCGAGGATTATGGGAATGAGGTGACGACGTTGCATCGGGTGACAATCGCAGATGCGAGCGGCGAGCACCACCGGAATCACGCACGTGAGGGGTTACCCCTACATGGCGCGTCGCGGTCGCGTTCGTCGAAATGCAAACGTTGGGATCACACGGGGAGCGGGGCGGTTATCCTCGGGGACATGATCGAACAGGTCGAAGCCGAACTCCGCGAGGCGCGCCTCGCGCGGGACAGCGAGAAGGTGGGTGCGCTGACGATGCTGCTGGCTGCGCTCAAGGACGCTGAAAAGGCCAACGGCGGCACGCTCGACGACGCCGGCGCCATCCAGGTGATGACGCGCGAGCGCAAGAAGCGTGTCGAGGCCGCCGAGAGCTTCCGCGAAGGTGGCCGCGAAGACGCGGCGCTCAAGGAGGAGGCGGAACTCACGATGATCGACCGCTACCTGCCCGCGCAGCTCGCACCCGAGGAACTTTCCGAGCTGATCGCATCGGCGATCGCCGAGGCCGGTGCCACGGAGCCGAAAGACCTCGGCAGCGTCATGAAGATCCTCCAGCCGAAGACCGCCGGCCGAGCGGATGGCAAGGCCGTCTCGACCGCCGTGCGCGAGGCGCTCGGAGCCTGATGCGTCGGAGCGTCGTTTGACCCGGACGAGTTTCACCGTCTCGGACACGTTCGCGCGCGAGCTCTCGTCGCGCGGCGATGAGGTGCTCAAGGCGGTTGCGCAGTCGGCGGCGTGCAAGGTGTACCTCCGCGGCGACGAGGTGATGCTCGACGGCGACGATGCGCAGCTCGAGAGCGCGCAGTCCCTGCTCGGCGAGTTGAGTGCGCTGGTCGAGGGCGGCACGCCGCTCGAGTCGCAGACCGTTGAGGCAGTGACGGGCGTGCTCGCGCGCAACGGCAAGGCCAAGGACGTCCTCGGCGACGTCGTCTGGCGGCACGGTACGACATCGATCAAGCCGCGCACCGCCAACCAGAAGCTGTACGTCGACACGATCCGCACCCACACGATGACGTTCGGCATCGGTCCGGCCGGTACCGGCAAGACGTACCTGGCGATGGCGCTCGCCGTCGCTGCGCTCGATAGCCGCGAAGTGTCGCGCATCATCCTGACGCGCCCTGCGGTGGAGGCCGGCGAACGCCTGGGCTTCCTGCCCGGGGATCTGATGGCCAAGGTTGACCCGTATCTGCGTCCGCTGTTCGACGCGCTCTACGACATGATGGACGGCGAGCGCGTCACGGCGATGTTGGAGCGTGGTGTCGTCGAGGTGGCGCCACTTGCCTTCATGCGCGGCCGTACGCTCAACGACGCGTACATCATTCTCGACGAGGCGCAGAACACCACGAAGGAGCAGATGCGCATGTTCCTGACGCGCCTCGGCATGGGTTCCAAGGTGGTGGTGACGGGCGACCCGACGCAGGTCGACCTGCCCCGCGATTCGCTGTCTGGCCTCGTCGAGGCCGCGCGCATCCTGCAGAACGTGCCGGACATCGGGATCATCGAGTTCGACAAGTCGGACGTCGTGCGCCACAAGCTCGTGCAGCGGATCGTCGAGGCCTACCGCATCTCCGACGAGGACACGATCCAGTGACCCTGGAATTCGACGATCGCGCCGAGAGTGGCGTGGACGAGGCCGCCGTGGCCGCGGTGATCGACGCCGTGCTGGTGGCTGAGGGCGTGGGGGAGGTCGAGGTCGGCGTCGTCTTGGTCGATGCCTTCGAGATGCAGGAGATCAACCGGGAGCACCGCGGCAAAGATGAGCCCACGGACGTGCTCTCGTTTCCGATCGACGATGACGAGGACGAGGATCTCGACGGGGTCACGCGCATGCTCGGAGACGTGGTGATCTGCGTGCCCGTGTTGGTGCAGCAGGCCGCGGACAACGATGTTGCCGTGGGGGACGAGCTGGTGGATCTGCTGGTGCACGGGACGCTGCACCTGCTGGGCCACGACCACGAGACCGACAGCGGCGAGATGCTCGCGCGCCAAGACGAGATCGTCGCGCCGCTCGCGCCAATCGCCTGGCCCGCAGGCTGACTTCGTCACACCTCGGCGCGGGTCCGGTGCAAAGCGGCGCGTCGTGACGCGTCGCCGTTGATGCGATCCGCGGCAGGCTGGTCGCATGGATACCGCACCGGGCACACGAGGCATCGTGATCGGCGATCGCTACCGCGTCGCGGGATCGCTGCGTCGTACGGGACTCATCGATGCGGTTGATCTTGAGGCCGATCGCACGGAGGCCGCCTGTCGCGTCGTTGGCGTACCGGGCGATGCCGAACGCGTTGATGCGTGGGAGGATGCCTGGCGCGCAGCGCAGGACGGTGCTCGACTGCCGCGCCTCCGCGAGCTCGTGACCGACGACGATGACGCGCATTGGGCGATTCTCGGTCCGTCGCCGGCAGCCGGGCGGTCGTTGCCCGACGATGCACAGGATCAGGCGCGAGCAATCGGCGAGGCGCTGGCGGAGGCCGGTCTGGATGTCGACGACGTCACACGCGCCATGCTCGTCGCGGCAGACGACGGGCGATTGTGTCTCGACGGCGTCGTCTGGCTTGGTGGCGACCACGCGCCGCGCGCCGCCGGGCGTGCGCTCGCGGGACTCCTGCCACGCGCGGATGTCGACGACGACGTGGCGTCAGCGGCGTGGGCGCCGCCGCCGCGACGAGCGGCCCGCCCGCGGCCACGGCGGTCGCGCGTGCTGGTGCCCGCCGCCATCGTCGCCTTGCTGGCTGCGGCCGGGCTGGTGCTGTTCATGCCGGCTCGGTCGGCCGGCACGGCGGTTCTGGCGCCCGGCGCCTCCGTCGGTGGCAACGACGTGATCCTCGGCTCTGCCGCGTATCCGTTGGTGTCTGCCGATGACGGCGACGGGTTCGCGACGCCACGCTCGGCCAGCGTGGAGGAGACAATCTCGACGACTGCTCAAGTCGTCGCCACCGGGCCGGCAGAGCCCGAGCAGCCCCCGCCGGCAACGGTGACCGTGCTGGTGCCCGTGGCGGCAGACCCGGCCACTGTCCCGCTGCCCGAGTCGGTAGCCCCGGTGCTGCCCGCCGCGGGAGCGCAGCGCGTACCGGAGTTGCCCGTGGCAGATGTGGCGCCGGTCTTGCCGCTCGCGGCCAGCGGTTGATAGCGTCGGGGCGTGCGCGCACCCGACCTCCTGATCCAGCCTGCAGCCCCGTACGACCTCGTGCGCTCTGCTCGCGGCGGCGACGGTGTGACACGGCGCCTCGACGGTGACGTACTCGAAGTTGCACTCGGCGCGGGGTATGGCAGTGCTCGCGTACGGCAACAGCCAGATGGTGTCCTCGCGGTTGAACTCGCCACGGACGATGTCGTGGCGGCTGAGCGCGCGTTGCGTTTTCGGCTGGCCTGCGACGAACCAATCGATGGGTTCATCGCGCTCGCGCGCGACGACGCATTGCTGGCGCCGTTGCTGCGTCGGGCTCCCGGTCTGCGCCCGCTGCGCACCGGCACGGTCGCTCACGCGGCCCTGCAGGCGTTCGCGGGGCAACTGATCACGTTCCGCGAGGCGCAGCAGATCGAGCGGCGGATCATCCGGCTGGCTGTGCCGTCGGCGCCGGGGACGTTGGTGCCCTCGCCGACGGCCGAGCAGTTGCTCGCGCTCGGGACGGCGAGGCTCGTGTCGTGTGGTCTCGCGCAGCGGCGCGCTGATGCGTTGATGCGGCTGCTGCGCGGGCTCGATCTCGAGCGTCTGCGCGCGCTTGAGCCTGAACGCGTGGCAGCACGCCTCACCCGTGAGAGCCAGATCGGGCCGTGGACGATCGGCGTGCTCGGACTCCACGGCTACGGCTGGCAGGATCATGGCCTAGTCGGCGATCTCGGGCTGATGCGGCTCGTATCGGCGCAGCTGGGGCGTGACGCGACGGTGGACGAAACGGCCGCGCTGCTTGCGCCGTATGCGCCATGGCGCGGACTGGCCAGCATGCACCTGCTTGGCCATCCACTGGCCCGGCAGCACCGCGGCCGCACCCCCGAGGGGGCGCGGACGAACAGTGCCCCCGAGACGATTTGAACGTCTGACCCCAGCCTTCGGAGGGCTGTGCTCTATCCACTGAGCTACGGGGGCGGGCGAGCAGGAGGATAGCGGACGCCTGAGGCGCTGCCGTGACGTAGATTTCCGGCATGGAGATTCGCGCCCGTATCGAGAACCTGACCCTGCACGAGCCGTTCGAGATCGCCCGCGGCGTCTCAACACACGAGCCCGTGTTGGTGATCGAGCTCGAGCACGATGGCCTGATCGGCATTGGCGAGGGCGCGCCCGTGGATTACCACGGCGAGACGACCGAGGCGATGCTTGACGAGGTCAATGGACTCGGCGCCGCGATGCTTGGCGACGACCCGTTCGCACTCGAGGCCATCATGCGTCGCCTGCACTCCGAGGGCCTGATGGGCGGCTCGCGCATGGCGATCGACGGCGCGCTGCACGACTGGATCGGCAAGCGCCTTGGTCAGCCGACATGGCGCGTGCTCGGCCTCGAGCCGACCAGTCCGCCGACCTCCTTCACGATCGGCATTGACACGGTTGAGGGCACGGCCGACAAGGTGCGCCGTGCGCAGGACTACCGCGTCCTCAAGGTCAAGGTCGGCGGCGCCTCCGATCTTGAGCGTCTCGAGGTGGTTCGCGCGGGCTTTGCCGGCCCGATCCGCATCGATGGCAACGAGGGCTGGGACATCGAGATCGCCCGCGCGATCACGCCCGATCTCGTCCGCCTCGGCATCGAATTCGTTGAGCAGCCGTTCCACCGCGACGACGTCGACGCGTATCGCGCGTACAAGGAACTCGACGTGCGCCTGCCCGTCATCCTCGACGAGTCGGCGCAGGAGGCCCGCGACGTGCCGCACTGCGCGATGCTCGGCGACGGCGTCAACATCAAGCTCTCGAAGACCGGTGGCATTCGCGGCGGCTTCTCGCTGGCGCGCGCCGCACGGGCGCACGGTTTGGCGGTGATGATCGGCTGCATGATCGAATCGGAGCTCGGCATCGGCCAGGGCACGCAGATCGCCTCGCTGTGTGATCACGTGGATCTGGATGGGCACCTGCTGATCGACGACGGACCGTTCCGCGGTCTCGGCTTCGTCGACGGCGTCGTCACGGTCTCGCAGGGGCCGGGAATCGGAGTGGAGAAGGTATGAGCGAGCAGCTGGCAATTCTGGCCGAGGGCCTCTGGGCAGAGTCCGACGCCAAGACGGGGCACGGTGTGTTGCGCTTCGGCACGGATCGCGATGTCGTCTGCGTCGTCGACAGCACGCAGGCGGGCAACACGAGTGCTGCGGTGGTGCCGTTCGCGCGTCGCGATGTGCCGATCGTCGCCGACGTCGACGCTGCCCATGCGCTTGGCGCCACCTGCGCCCTGATCGGCGTGGCGCCGGCAGGCGGAAAGCTAACCGACGCCTGGAAGGCGCAGCTGCTGCGCGCCATGGAGCTCGGCATGGACGTCGAGGCTGGCCTCCACACGCTGCTTAACGATGATCCTGCGCTGGTGGCTGCCGCCGCCGAACATGGCGTGCAGCTGCGCGATCTGCGCACGTCGCCGAAGGGCCTGACGATTCCGCGTTTCGACCTTTCCCGCAAGCATGATGTTCGCGTGGTGCACACCGTTGGTACGGACTGCGCGATCGGCAAGATGTCGACGGCCCTCGAGTTGACAGAGGGCGCGCGTGCGCGCGGTCGCAAGGGCGTCTTCGTCGCAACCGGCCAGACGGGGATCGCGATCACGGGGTGGGGGATCGCCGTCGACCACGTCATCTCCGACTACGTCAACGGCGCCGCCGAGTCGCTGATCGATCAGGGTGGCGAGCGCGGCGATCTGCTCTTCCTCGAGGGACAGGGCTCGCTCCTGCACCCGGGCTACAGCGCCGTCACGCAGGGGTTGCTCCACGGGTCGCAGCCGGACGTCCTGGTGCTTCAGCACCTGGCCGGTCAGACCCACAACGACGATTACCCGTCTCGCCCGATCCCGCCGCTCAAGGACGTGATCGCGTTGTACGAGTTGTCGGCCAGCGCGGTGCGTCCGGCCAAGGTGGCGGCGATTGCGCTCAACACGAAGCACCTCGACGATGCGGCCGCCCAGCAGGCCATTGCGGACGCAGAGGCCGAGACGGGGCTCGTCGCCGACGACGTCGTGCGTCATGGCCCCGACCGTGTGCTCGACGCTGTGTTAGACGCGGTCGACGCGTTGTGACGTAATCGTTACGCCGATTCGCTTGACGCGAACACGTGTTCGGTCTAACGTACCGAACATATGTTCGACATCCGAATACTCCGCTCGGTGGGCCTGCTGCTCGCCATTCTGTCCCTCGTCCTGGTCGTCGGCCTCCGAGCTGCCCCAGACAGCCAAGGCGGCCAGGAGCCGCAGACCTACATCGTCCAACCGGGCGACTCGCTGTGGAACATCGCCGAGCACACCAGCGCCGGCGATCCGCGCGACATGGTGGGGAGGATCGAGGAGCTGAATCATCTTTCGAGCTCCACGATTCAGGCCGGACAGACGCTGCTGCTGCCCGCTTCCTGAGGAACGTGGGTGTGCAGCGGGCTCGCACGAATGTTGGCGTTGTGTTCACGCCGTCAACGTTTGCGCCAACGAATATGGGCAATTCGTTAGGACTCCGGCAGGATTCCCGACGAGGGGTAGCGGTAGCGGCGGGGGCAGGGAATCCTCCAAGCATCATGACTGCCACAGCAGAGCCCAAGACCGTCACCCGCCCCACACGCAAGCTCACGCTCGTCGAGCCCGACGCCGTCTTCGACGCGCCGGCAGCCGTCGAGAAGATCGACGACTCGTTCGATGAGACGCCCGAGGTCGATCTGCTCTTCACCTACGTCCGCCAGATTGGCGATGGTCGTCTGCTGACGGCCGGTGAGGAGGCCGCGCTCGCCCGTCGCAAGGACGCCGGCGACATGCGTGCCAAGCAGGAGCTCGTCGAGCGCAACCTGCGTCTCGTGATGTCGATCGCCCGCCCGTACAGCGCCGCCTCGGGTGTGCCGCTGCTCGACCTGATCCAGGAGGGCAACGTCGGCCTCATGCGCGCCGTCGAGAAGTTCGATCACACGAAGGGCTTCAAGCTGTCGACGTACGCCACGTGGTGGATCAAGCAGGCCATCAGCCGTGCGATCGCCGACCAGGGCCGCACGATTCGCCTTCCTGTCCACGTCGTCGATAACCTCAAGCGCGTCCGCAAGGCCGAGCGTCGCCTCCGTCAGGAGCTCGATCGTCCCGCCACGCCGGAGGAGCTCGCCGCGGCGACGGGTCTCGGCCTCAAGAAGGTGACGGCGTTGCTCGACATCGTCGAGGACCCGGTGTCGCTCGACGTCAGCGTCGGCGACGGTGACTCGGATATCGCAGACCTCGTCGAGGATCCGAATGCGGTGCGCCCCGATGAGGCCGTCACCGGCGGCAGCTTCACGACCGATCTCCAGCACGCGCTTGATCAGCTGCACGAGCAGGAGCGCCAGGTCGTCGAGCTCCGCTACGGCCTCGACGGTAATGGCACCCGCACGCTCGATCAGGTCAGCTCCGAGCTGGGCTGCACGCGGGAGCGCGTACGCCAGGTCGAGGGCCGTGCCCTGAGCGCGCTCGCCAAGGCGAACCCCGAGCTCCGCGAGTACCTGGCGCTTAGCGCCTAGGTACCGCGGGGGTGGGGGATCAGCCGAGCGCGACTGTGCCGCGACAGCGGGACGTAGACTGCGACCTGTGAGCACTCCCCCTGAGCGGATGCGGGTCTACCGCTTCGAGGAACCCGTCGAGGACAGCCTCGGTGCAAAGCGGTCGGCGCCGCGGAAACGGCGGCGTCGCTTTCCGTTGGTGATCGTGCTCGTCGTGCTCGTGCTGCTTGGCGTCGTGGTCGGAGGAGCGCTGTACCTCGGGCGAGACACGGGCGGCACGATCCCCATCGGCACCACGATCGACGGCGTCGACGTGGGAGACCTGACGGCAGCCGAAGCCAAGGCCAAGGTGCGCGTCCACGGTGCAGAGCTCGTGGATCGCGGTGTCGAGCTCGTGTCGGGGGGAAATCGCTTCGGCATCGATCCCGCTGCCATCAATCTGCGCCCGAACGCGCAGGTGGCGGTCAAGGCTGCGCAGGACGATTCGACGTTCCTCGAGAGGCTGCAAGGACGGCTGGGGCTCGGTAGCGTGCGCGACATCCCGTTGACGTACCTCTACAACCCGCGCGAGCTGTCGCAGGCACTGCTGCCGTTGCGTCAGGCGACCACGGTCGCGCCGCGCAACGCATCGGTCATCAAGGATGCCAAGGGCAGTTTTCCGGTCAAGCGCGCGGTCGACGGCAAGCGCGCCAGCGTCGGCGAGCTCCAGAAGGCCTTCCGCTCGATCGGCACGGCCGGGCCCACGATCACGGTGCCGATTGTCGTGACGCATCCGGCGGTTACCACGGACGAGGCCGAGCAGGCCGCCGTCGTCGCGCGGACGTTCGTCAAGTCGCCGCACATCGTCACGCTCAATAGCGATCCGCGTCGTGTGCCGCGTTCGGTTGCTCTGAAGGCCGTCCAGTTCACCACGGGGAATGGCGAGATCAGTTTCGACGTCTCGCGGGGCACGCTGCGCAACTACTTCAGTGGGGTCTTCCACAAGCGCGAGAAGGCCCCGAAGAACGCGACGTTCACCACCAACGCCGCGGGCAAGGCCCGCATCATCGGCAGCACCGATGGTCGCGGAGTGGATGTCGACGCCCTTGTGGCTGCCTGGCAGAAGGACCCCGCCCAGCGCATCACGCCGATCACGATCGGTGTCCGGCGCCCGGCGCTGACCTCCGAGAAGGCGCAGAAGATGGGCGTCACCGAGGTCGTCGGGGAATTCTTCACGCCGTACAGCGGCGGCGCGCGCGTCAGCAACATCAAGCGGGGCGCAGAGATCCTCGATCAGTACATCCTGCCGGCCCACGCGACCTTCTCGCTCAACAAGGCAATCGGGGAGCGCACTGAGGCGCGGGGCTTCGTGACGGCGCCGATGATCGGTGAGGGCAACGTCCTCAAGGATTCGGTCGGCGGCGGCGTCTCGCAGATCGCAACGACGACCTACAACGCCGCGTTCTTCTCGGGTCTCAAACTGATCGACCACACGCCGCACTCGTTCTGGATCTCACGCTACCCAACCGGCCGCGAGGCGACGGTGTCATGGGGTGGCCCCGAGCTGATCTTCGAAAACAACTGGGACGCGCCGATCGTGATCCTCACGCACACGGATGACTCGGGGATCACGGTCAAGATGCTCTCCAATCCGCTCGGCCGCAAGGTCACGTCGTGGATGGGGAAGCCCTACTCGTACTCGAAGGCAAAGACGATCCGCGTCAAGGATCCGTCGCTGCCGCCGGGCGAGGTCAAGGTGCAGCAGTCCAAGGGATCCGATGGCTTCCACATCAAGTACGGCCGCAAGGTCTTCAAGGACGGCAAGCTGCTGTCGAAGGAGACGTGGCACTGGCGCTACTTCCCGGAGAACGCCGTGATCCTGATGGGCCCGCGCGTACCGGGAGGTGGGGGAGGCGGCGCTGCGCCGGCCGACACCACGACGACCGCGGATCCCGCGGCAACGACGACGGGTTAGGCGCCGAGCGGCTGCGTCTTCGGAACCGCGACGCCGGTACCAGACCGTGCCATGCGTCGGTTCATCGCGCGTTCCGCGGCGCGTTGCAGCGACTCCGACATCGACGGCGTGACGACCCCCGTGTTCGCCAACGACTCGACGGTCAGACCTTCGTTCACGGCGAGCGCAATCGTCGCGATCATCTCGCACGCCCGATACCCGACGATCGACCCGCCGAGCAGTACGCCCGTCTCGGGGTCTGTGATCAGCTTGATCATGCCGACATTCCAGCCGGAGATGACACCGCGCGGATTGGCGTTGAGATAGTGCTTGGTGACGTCCACTTCGCGACCGATACGTGCGGCGTTCATGAAGGAAAGGCCGACGCTCGCCACCTCAGGTCGGGTGAAGACCGTCCAGGCCACGTTGGTGAGGCTGAGCGCGCCCTCCGTGGCGCCGAACGCGTGGAGTGCGGCGTGTCGCCCTTGCATGGCGCCGGTTGAGGCGAGCATCTTGCCGCCGGCGACGTCTCCGGCAGCGTAGACGTTGGGCGCCGTCGTGCGCATGTCGTCATCGATCACGATTGCACCGCGTTCGTCGAGATCGACGCCGACCACGTCCAGCCCGAGTCCTGCCGTGTTGGCACGCTGGCCCATGCAGACGATGGCGTGGCTACCGCGGAAGAAGCGACCGTCCTCGGCCTTGACGGTGACATGATCGTCGTCGAGATCGATGTGCGTGATGCGCGCGGACATCTGGATTTCCATGCCGCGCGACAGGAAACCTTCCTGAATGATCTCCGCGACGTCCTCATCCTCGTTCGGGAGGATCTGGGACCGGGCCGAGAGCAACGTAATCTTGCTGCCGGAGGACGCAAAGAACTCCGCAAACTCGCACCCAGTGGGGCCGGCGCCGACGACGATCAGGTGCTCAGGCGCTTCGCGCTGATCGAGTACCTCGCGCGTGGTAAACACGCGGTGGTGGTCAATCTCGGCGAAGTCTGGGAGCCACGGGCTCGCGCCGGTGGAGATCAGGAGGCTGTCGTAGGGCACGTCGGTGGCATAGCCGTCGCAGTCGACACGAACCAATCCAGGCTCGACGATCGTGCCATGTCCGTGGATCACCTTGACGGTGGTCTCTTCGAGTCGATCACGAATACCGCGCGACTGGTGCGTGGCGACCCAACGGGCGTGCGCGACCGTGCGGAGCATGTCGACGTGCGGTTTGCCGTGTTCGAACTCGACGCCGCACTGGTCAGCGCGATCAATGCTCGCAAGCACCGTGGCCGTGGACAGCAGGGTCTTGGACGGAATCGCGTCGGTGAGGGTGCAGGACCCGCCAAGACCGTTGTTCTCGATCAGCGTGACCTCGGCGCCAAGGGCTGCGGCGGCAGAGGCGGCGGCGTAGCCAGAGGGACCACCACCAAGGATCACGAAGCGCATGCCCAAAGCGTACCGTGCCCGGGCGCCGTGAACGGGCGTTTCACCGCCTGGGTACCGAGCGCGGTGCAGCGCGCACCCGCAGCACCCTCAGTAACTTCTCATAATCATGATTATCAGGCGTAGGAGAATCGGGGTGAAAGGTCAGCGATGGGACGCTCGATCACGCCGCACGCGGGTCGGGCATCACGACCGCCACCGTCACCGCTAGGATGCGCGCATGGGCAGCCTTTCCCCGTGGCATATCGCACTCGTCGTCGTGATCGGGTTTCTGATCTTCGGCGTCGGTGGCAGCAAGAAGTTGTTCCGCAAGGGCGCTGATCGCGTCAAGGACACCGGTACCGGGATCAAGGGCGCCGCGCAGGAGCTGCAGGCGAGCATGGCGGAAGAGGCGAACACCGACTCGGCGATCTACCAGGCGACGGTCGCGGGCAAGGAGAAGGCGGCTGCCGTCGGCACCAGCGCGCTCGAGGCGGCCAAGGAGGCGCGCGATGGCGTCGCCGGCCTGGCCGACGACGCGAAGTCGTCCGCCGGTGGTGCTGAGCCACAGACCGCTGTCGGCCGTGCCACCCGCGCCGTCACCGATTCGGCTCGCGACATTCGCGATGGCGTCACGAACGATGAGCACGAGCCGCAGTCGACGCTCGGCAAGGCCGCGAAGAGCGCCGGTGACGCTGCGAAGGCGCGCGTCGACATGCTCGGTGACACCGCGAACGCGTTCAAGGAAGGCGTCGAGGGCCAGCCCGCGCCCGAGGCTGCGGCAGAGGCCGCGCTGCCCGCACCTGACGCTGCGGCACCGGTCGCCGATCCCGCAGCACCGCCCGCCGACCAGGCGTAGGCCGTGGACACCGAGGTCGCTCAGGACCGCAAGGCGCTCTTCGAGATCGCCATGGTGCTTGCCCTCGCCGTCGGCGCGATTGCCGGTGCGATTCTGATCGCGACCTCCCTCCCGCTCCTGACGATCGCGGTCGGCGCTGCCGTGCTCTTCGCCGTGGGCTTCGTGGTGATTGCGCTGCTGGTCTGAGCTGCGCTCAGTCGCCGAAGCCGGCGCTGAGGCCAAACCCGCTCAGCGGGCTGGTCGGCAGTCCGGGCTCGGCGGTCAGTGCGTTGTACGCGCCTGGCGCGACGTCGTTGGGGCCGTCGGGATAGAACAGCGCCGCGAGCTCCTGAATCTGACGCCGCCCGACGGCGAGCTCGAACTGGCCGCCGCCGTACAGCTGGATGCCGTGCTGCTCGCAGTGCTCAATCGCCTCGAGCAGGCGCGCGATCGTGCCGAAGCGCGACGGCTTGATGTTCATCCAGCCGGTCTGCGGCAGCCGCAGGATGTCGGCCAGGGAGTGCACCGGCGCATCGAACGCGACGCGCCCGAGCTGACCCGCGAGGGTCGCGAGCGCCTGGTCGTTGACCGGCGGATCCTCGATGACCACGTCCGGCATGCCGGCGATGACGAGCTCGAGCTGCTGCTGTGCGGCGGCGGGTGACAGACCCCACGCATCGCCGTACTGCGCCTTGATGTCGACGACGCGCACGCGATCGAGGCGCTCGAGATCGGCAATGTGCTCGGCGGTCCAGCCCTCCCCCGCGTCGAGTTTGAACTCCAACGTGGGATCCACGGCGAGCCAGGCAGCGGGTCCGAGTCCGGACGACACGCAGAAGCGGACAGGAGCCGGCGTACGATCGAGCAAGGCGCCGAGCGTCGTGCCCGCCTGACGCAGACCGAGGTCGAGCAGGGCCGACTCATAGGCCCAACGACGGTAGTCGTGCGAGGCGTGGTTGCCCGGCTCGGCAGCAAACAGCTCGACGTCATCGAGCCGGGCGCTCCACTCCGCAAGCGTGGCGGTGCCCGTGAGGGCGAACGGCGCGCTCGCGCGGTGCTCGAGCTGGGTCTCCTGTTCGTAGGCGACGTCCTCACCCCGACCGGTGTGCCCGTCGCCCGAGAGCGCGACGATCGTCGTCAGGCGTTCGAAGTTGGGCGTTGCGAACGACAGCGGCTCCAGCACGCAGTCGTCCACGCGCACCACGAGCTCCGCGAGCGCACGCGGCAGATGAGCCACCGCGTGCCCTGTCCTACGAGAGGTTGAGCGAGATGACGGAGTGGCCGACGAAGATGCCGATGATCGAACCGATCAGCCAACCCATGACAGCGATGATCAGGCCGATCTTCCCGATGCGATCACGCGTCCCCGAAATCGAGAGTCCGAGGATCGCACAGCCGATGGCCACGAACCCGATGATCATCGGTGCGAACCACAGCGCGGCAACACCAAGACCGCAGGCCAGGCCCGACAGGAGTGCGGAGGCCGACTGCGTGCCCGAATCGCGATCCTCGAGCTTGAGCTCGGCGTACTCGAGCTGCGTCATCGGATTGACGAGGGTGTCGTTGTCAGCGCTCATCGGGGCAGTGCTCCTCCAGCAGGATCTCGCCGTGATTCCGGCGTGCCCGGAGCATACCGCGTTCCCTGCCGCGCGCCACTCTGCGCCCGTCCATCTACCTCGTGGCGAACCATACGATGTTGCGGGGCGTCCGAAGATGCAGATAGGATGCCCTCGTGTTGCGCAACTCCGACGTGCCCGTGCGAAAGGTTACCCCCCGGTGAAAGCACTGAACGTCCTCCCTCTCGCGATTCTCGGGACCATCGTTGGTGCGGTCATCGGCGTCGTGCTGGTCGTGCTGCGCACGCTCCCGGCCGCGGCCTCGGCTCAGGCGGGCGATATCGATCAGCTGTACGCCGCGTTCCTCTTCGTGTCCGGCATCATCTTCGGCATTGTCGTGTTGATCATGCTGGTCGCGATCTTCCGCTTCCGTGCCCGTCCCAACGACACGCGCGACGGGGACAACCTCCACGGCATCACATGGCTCGAGGTCGTGTGGACCGTGATCCCGTTCATTCTCGTGCTCGCGGTTGCGTTCGTCAGCTGGCCGCTGCTCAACGACAACAACGTGAGCGGTGCGGCCGAGAAGGATGGTCAGCGGATTCACATCACCGCGTATCAGTTCGGCTGGAAGTACACGTACCTGAACGACGGCATCGGCATCAAGGACAGCCCCGATCTCGTCGTGCCGGTCAACGAGCCGATTGCCTTCGATCTGACGACCATGGATGTGATGCACTCCTTCTGGGTGCCCGCATGGCGTATGCAGATGTCGGCGACGCCCGCCCAGACCAACTACACGTCGGCCACGCCCACGCAGATCGGCGAATATGAGATTGTGTGTGCTTTCTTGTGCGGCGTCGGCCATACCCAGATGAACAGCGCCGTGGACGGCGGTTTGGTCACCAAGGTGCGCGTGGTCTCCAAGGTCGACTTCGAGAAGTGGGTCGCCGACACCAAGGCCAAGGCGGCTGCAGCGTGATCCCCCTTTACCTCTGCAAGGCTATGACCCAGGGAGGGTTTACCCGATGACCTCCGTCCTGCGCCCCACGCTCGCGCGCTGTCTTTGGACGACACCGCTGTTCGCTGCGCTCGCCGTCTTCGTGACGTTCGCCGTGCGCGCGATCTTCGACATGGATCCGGTCATGCAGGAGAACACGTTCTTGACCGTTGCCTACATCTTCGGCAGCGTCGGCTTCATCGTCGGCATCGGTGGCATGGACTACTGGTGGACGTGGATCACCGGTGGTCAGCTCGATCCCAACGATCACTCCCAGCATGGCGCGAAGTCGTGGCGCGATTACTTCAAGTTCAACACCGATCACAAGGTGATCGGTATCCAGTACATCGTCTTCACGTTCATCATGTACCTCGTTGGCGGCCTGTTCGCCGAGGTCTTCCGTGCCGAGCTCGCGAAGCCCGGCATGCAGTCGATTACCAACGGGCAGTACAACGAACTGATCTCGTCACACGGCACGATCATGATCTTCACCTTCATGGTGCCGGTCTTCGCGGGTATCGGAAACTACGTCATCCCGCTGATGATCGGCGCCGACGATATGGCCTTCCCGCGCCTCAACGCGGTGTCGTTCTGGCTGCTGCCCCTCGCCGGCTTGATTCTGCTGTCCGCCTGGGCCTACGGCTCGTACAACACGGGCTGGACCGCCTATCCGACGCTGCAGGAGCAGAGCCCGTTCGGTCAGACGCTGTTCCAGATCGGCGTGATCATCGCCGGTAGCTCGTCGATCGCGACCGCGGTCAACTTCCTCGTCACGATTGTGGCGATGCGCGCACCGGGTATGACGCTCTTCCGCATGCCGCTGCTCTGCTGGGCCAACCTGGCCACCTCGGCCCTGGTCGTCGCCGCCACCCCGTTCGTCGCCGGTGCGATGTTCATGGCGATGTTCGATCGTGAGATGGGGACGCACTTTTTCACCACCGCAGGTGGTGGCACAGCCTTGGCGTACCAGCACATCTTCTGGTTCTACTCGCACCCCGCGGTGTACATCATGGTCCTCCCCGGGTTCGGCATCATCTCTGAGGTGATTGCCACCCATGCGCGCAAGCCGGTCTTCGGCTACCGCGCCGTGGCCTTCTCGTCGGCGGGTATCGCTGTCCTCGGCTTCTCCGTATGGGCTCACCACATGTTCGCCTCGGGCATGCAGTCGTGGCTGCGCGTGCCGATCATGTTCGCCACGCTGCTGATCGCCGTTCCGACGGGCATCAAGATCTTCTCGTGGGTCGGCACCATGTGGGGCGGCGTGATCCGCCTGACGACGGCAAACCTCTTCGCCATGGGCTTCATCGTGGCGTTCGTGATCGGCGGCCTGTCCGGCGTCATGCTCGCGTCGGTGCCGTTCGACCTGTCGATCACGAACTCGTACTTCATCGTGGCGCACTTCCACTACGTGCTCTTCGGTGGTTCGGTTCTGACCGTCTTCGCCGGGCTCTACCATTGGTTCCCCAAGGTCACCGGCCGCATGTACGACGAGAAGCTGGGCAAGTGGCACTTCTGGATCACGTTCATCGCGCTCAACGGCACCTTCTTCCCCATGCACTACCAGGGGCTCGAGGGCATGCCGCGTCGCGTCGCCGACTACGCACCGCAGTTCGCGTGGAGCAACACCGTGATCACGATCTCGGCGATCATCCTCGGTGCCAGCACCCTGATCTTCGTCTACAACATGATCCACTCGGCGCGGCACGGCAAGCCCGCCGGCGCCAACCCCTGGGGCAGCCTCACGCTTGAGTGGCTGGTCTCGTCGCCCCCGCCGACGTTCAACTTCCCGACGACGCCGCGTGTCATCGGCGGTCCCTACCGCTACGGCGAGGAGGGTGTCAAGCACGCCATCTTCCCCGACGAGCAGCCCGCTGAGACGGAGAAGGTCGGCGCGTAGCGCCTGCCGTAGAGAGGAACACCGCCATGGCTGCTGCTGACATCACCGCTCCGAAGGTCCAGCCCTACAAGACAAACCTCAACGTTTGTCTGATGGGACTGATCATCTTCCTCGTCTCGGAGCTCGCGCTGTTCGGCGCGTTCTTCATGTACTACGCCAACCTGCGCCTGACGCGCGGTGTGCCGTGGCCCGGCGATTTCGACATTCCGTTCGAGAGCACGTCGATCAACACCCTGATCCTCGTCGTCTCCTCGTTCACGTGCGAGTTCGCCCTGCTGTCGCTCGATAAGAAGGGCAAGGGCGGTGCCGTCTTCGCCTGGCTCTTCGCGACGTTCATCCTCGGCGCAGTTTTCCTCGGCCTGCAGGTGCACGAGTACATGACGGTCGGGTTCACGCCGCAGACCACGTCGGTTGGCGCCATCTTCTTCTGCCTGACGGGTCTTCACGGCCTGCACGTGTTCGTCGGCCTGCTGTTGCTCGTGCTCGGCATGGTGCGTGCGATTCGCGGGCGCTGGACGAAGGACGATCATGTCGGCCTGCTGGGGATCAGCGTGTACTGGCACTTCGTGGACATCGTCTGGGTGATTCTGTTCACGGTCGTGTACTGCCTGCCCAGCAGCTGAGTCAGGTGTGACCCGGGATGGTTATCTGGGTCCTCACGCACCTCCCCCATCTGCTGCCGCCGGTTATCGCGTTCATCTTCCTGGCGCGCCTCGCCATGTGGGCGGCACAGCAACCGCCCTCGCACTACACCGATGAGCAGGTCGAGGAGTGGAATCGCGAGCATGCGGCCGAGCGCGCGCTGCACAACGCTCCCGTTCGGCGTCGGACTGCGCTGATCGGTCTGATTGCGCTCGCTCCGATCATCCTCGCGTTCCTCAGCGGCCTGTGGATCTACACGCTCTCGCTGCGCAGCAGCGCCTCGCCGGACTGGCTGATCTGGTCGCACACGGCGATCAGCGTGGTCGCGCTCGTCCTCGTCACCGTCAAGTCGGGCGAGCTCGGCTGGCGACGCATCGTGCGTCGTATCAAGGCGCGCCGTCCGCAGGACGCGATCGCCTCGGTGACGATGCTGGCATTCGGTGTCCCGATTGCCATCACGGGCGTGCTCATGCTGCTGCGCCCGTCAGGCGGCGCGTTTACCATGGTCGACTATCTGCACGTCATCACGGGCGTCTGGTGGGCCGTGATCGTGCAGTGGCACCTGTATCGCTATCTGGCGAGGGCCATGCGCGCGGTCTCGGCCGGCGCAGCTGCCTCGGTCGTGGATCCCGCGGCCTGATCCGCGTGGAGGCTGAGCGCCTCCACGACCAGACGGTGCGTAATGTTGCGGGCGGCGGTCGGATTGCCCGTGCGCTCGAGGATGAGGCCCCAGACCTCGTCGAACAGCGCTGGAATGCGGACGGCGGCCACGGACGTGTGCATCAGGGCCTCGCCGTCGGCCAGTCCGAGCTCGCGGGCCGCCAGGGTCAGCAGGCAGCCCTCCGAATCGTCGATACCCCACGAGCCGCCGATCAGGCGGTCCCGATCGTGCTCGAGCGCGTGCCCAATGGCCGTCGCGACGTCGGGGTCGAGGCGGCCCAGCTCGGTGCGCAGCGCATCAGCGACGAGGCGCTCGCGTTCAGGCAGATCAGCGTTCATAGTCGAATGGTAGCCTGAGGCGCATGCCAGGTCTGCTTTCGCCCCTCCGTGCCCTGATTCTGGGCACGGTCGGACTGCTCTGCCAAGTGGTCGCGCTGCTCCCTCCGGTCGACAACGCAGTGGAGACAAACGCGGCGATCCACTACCTCCAGCACGGCATCATCTTCTTCGGCGGTGTCTGCATGGGTATCGCTCTGCGCGACCTGCTGTTGATGAGTCGGCGCACCGGGCGCTGATCGCCGGCTCAGTGTCCTCGGATACGATGCCTACCGTGAACGCGTGCCCGCTTCGAGAGTGCCGTCGTGGCCGCTGAGCCCGTCGCCGCACCACGTCCGTCGGTCGTGCTCGACTACTTCGAGCTGACCAAGCCGCGCGTGATGGTGCTGTTGCTCGTGACGATGGTCGGCGCGATGGTCTGGGCCGAGGGCGGCATCCCGCCCCTGTGGCTGCTCGGCGCCGCCCTGCTCGGCATGGCCCTCTCGTCGGGCGGTGCCAGTGCCATCAATCATGCGCTTGAGCCGGACCTCGATATCCGCATGGAACGCACCAAGGATCGGCCTGTCGCGGCTGGCCGTGTGGCACCAGGCCCTGCGATCGTCTTCGGGATCGTGCTGACGATCCTCGGCGTGCTGGTGCTGACGTTCCTGACGGGACATCCGCTCGCGGCCGTGATGGCACTCGCTGGCAACCTCTTCTACGTCCTCGTGTACACGATGTGGCTCAAGCGTCGTACGCCGCAGAACATCGTGATCGGCGGGGCAGCAGGCGCGATGCCGCCCCTCGTCGGATGGGCCGCCGTTACGGGTGAGATCGGCTGGCCGGCGCTGATCATGTTCGGCGTCATCTTCCTCTGGACACCGCCCCACTTTTGGGCGTTGGCGATCGTCAAGTTCGACGATTACGCGGATGCGGGTGTGCCCATGCTCCCCAACGTCGCCGGGATTCGTGCCGCCACGGTGCAGATGGTTGCGTACACCGCGGCGTTGATCGCCTTCTCGCTCCTGCCGTTGCCGCTGTGGTGGATCGGTGTCACCGGCGAGACGCTGAGCTGGCTGTACGGCGTACTGGCGCTCGTGCTGGGCCTGCGCTTCCTGCAGTACTGCGTGCGGTTGCATCGGCAGGGCGGCGACATCGACATCGCACGGGAGACCTTCCGCTTCTCGCTCTTGTACCTCGCGGGAATCTTCTTTGCGATGGCGCTCGACCGCGTTCTGCTCGGATAGGACGCGGCCATGGGTGCTCGCCGTTCCGTGTCGCCGCGTCGCCTGACGGCGCTGATCTCGAGCCTGATCTTCCTCGACATGATCACGTGGCTGGCGGCCGTTCCGCTCGTACCGGTCTGGCAGAAGGAATTCGGCCTGACCGACGATCAATCCGGGGTGATCCTCGGGATCTACAGCTTCGCCGTCCTGCTCTTCGCCATCCCTGCCGGTCATCTGGCAGATCGTCTCGGTGCGCGGCGGCTGACGCTCATCGGTGCAGCGGTCTTCATCGTGGCGGCGCCGGCGATTGCGCTGGCGGACACCTTCTGGTTGTTGTTGCTCGTCCGCGTCGTCCAGGGTGCCTGCTCGGCCGTGACCTGGTCGGCGGGTCTGGCCTGGTTGGGGAGTGCCGTCGGCGACGGCTATCGCCCCCGCGGACTGTCGATTGCCAACGCGACCGCAACGGTCGGCACCATCGCGGGTCCGCTGCTCGGCGGCCCGATCGTTGCCGCCGTCGGCATTGGTGTCGCCTTCACCGTGCTCGGCGGGCTCGTGGCGCTCGTCGTCGTGTGGGCGCTCTTCGAGCCGGGCGGTGATCCCCACGCCGCCACGCACCACGAAGCACATGGCCCCTTCGAGTCGTTGCGGCGCGCGCGCAAGCCCGGTCGCATCCAGATCGGGTTCATCGCGATCGGGTTCGTGGCGCTGATGATGGCTGCACTGCAGCTCCTTGGGCCCCTCCACATGGATGCCGCCGGCCTTTCGTCGTCCACCATCGGCTGGATCTTCACGGTCGGCAGCGTTTTCTCCGTGGTGTCCATTCTCGTGGTGGCGCGCCTCGGTCGCCGGCTCAATCAGACGCGCACGCTTGTGGTTCTCCCGCCGATCTGCGGCACCCTGGTCGTGCTGATGCTGCTTCCCTTCGGCATTCCCTGGTACGCGGCGCTATTGATCATCGTGATGTGCCTGGCCTCCCCCATCTTTACGATCGCGTACGCGGCCTGCGCCGACGGCGCGCGCGACGAACGCATCGGCGAGGGCGGCGTGTTCGGCATGCTCAACGCGGTCTGGGCCATCGGGTCGCTGCTGGCGCCGATCATCGCGGGCTTCGTCTCGCAGCAGGGTCCCTCGTGGCTGATGTACGCGTTGGTCGGCCTCGTCAGCATGATCGCCATGATCGCGCTGCGGCGCTCGGAGAGCGTCGTGACGGCCGCCGCGCGCGCCGGATACGATCCGGTGCAGTGAGTGCGCGCGTTCGAGTAGCAGGCGGTGTGGCCCGGTTTGCCGGGACGCTCTCGCGTGCCGCGGGGCGCGGCGGTGGGACGACGATGCCGGGTCACGTCTTTCTTCGCCTCGCACCCGGGGGCCTCCCCGCACTCGCGGCGGCGCTGCCGGATGGCATAGCGGTGGTGAGTGCGACGAACGGCAAGACGACGACGTCCGCCATGCTGTCCCACATCCTCGCGTCGAACGTGACGGTCTGCCGTAATGCGGCCGGTGCCAATCTGATGTCCGGCGTCGTCTCCACCCTGCTGCATCGCCCCCACGATGCCTCGGTCGGCGTGCTGGAGGTCGATGAGGCGGCGTTGCCTGCCGTGGTGGCCGAGACGGCTCCGCGCGTGGTCGCCCTTGGCAATCTCTACCGTGACCAGCTGGACCGCCACGGCGAACTCGAGATGGTCGCGAACCGTTGGCGGGCGATGATCGCAGAGCTCCCGGCCGCGACGACGCTGGTGTTGTGCGCGGACGATCCTGTGATCGACGCGCTCGGCACCAATCGCGCCGACGTCGTGCGGTACGGCATCGATGATCCGTCCGTTGCCCTCGACGATCGCGACGAGGCCGCGGATTCCACCTTCTGCGTGCACTGCGGCGCGGCCTACGTCTACGACGCCGTCTACCTCGGGCATCTCGGGTCCTACCGTTGTCCGCGGGGCGATCACGACCGTGGCGCTCTGCAGTTCGCTGCCCGCGCGATTCGACCACGCGGGCTGAAAGGGACGGCATTCCGGGTTGACGGGCCCGATGGCTCGTGCGACGTCCTGCTGCCCCTGCCGGGGCTCTACAACGTGGAGAACGCGCTGGCAGCCATCGCCACTGCCGCGGAGCTCGGCGTTCCCACCGCCACCGCTGCTGCGCGCCTCGCGAGCTTCAGTGCGGCGTTTGGACGGTTCGAGCGCATCACGATCGATGAACGAGAGGTCGTACTGATCCTGTTCAAGAATCCGACGGGGGCCAACGAGGCGATGCGTGCAATCGCACCCGACGTTGCGGGGGCGCATCTGGTGCTGGCACTCAACGACCGGATCGCCGACGGGCGCGACGTCAGCTGGATCTGGGATATCGATTTCGAAGGACGGCTCGACACTGCCGCCACCATCACGTGCAGCGGCGAGCGCGCTGCCGACCTTGCGGTCCGTTTGCGGTACGCCGATGTGCCTCTGGAGCGCATCGATCGCATCCGCGAAGTGGAGACGGCGCTCGGGCAGGCGCTTGCCGATGCCAGTCCCGGAGAGCGCGTCTACGTGCTCGCCACCTACACCGCGATGCTCGACCTGCACGGCGTGTTAGCCGATCGCGGGTTGACGGAGCAATTCTGGGAAGAGCAGCGCTGATGCTCCGTATCGTTCCCATCTATCCCGAGCTCCTGTCGATCTATGCGGATCGGGGCAACGTCCGCGTGCTGGCGCAGCGTGCGCGTTGGCGCGGCATCGACGTGGAGGTCGCGCCGCTGTCGCTTGGCGAGGTCCTCGATCCCGCGCGTGCGGATGTGATCCTGATCGGCGGCGGGCAGGATCGCGATCAGGCCCTGGTTGCCGATGCTCTGATCGCCCAGACGCCGGCACTTCGGTCCGCCATTGCCGATGGTGTTCCGTTGCTCGCCGTCTGCGGTGGATTCCAGCTGCTCGGTCATCGCTACGTGGATCAGAGCGGCAACGAGACGCCCGGCACCGGACTGGTCGACCTTGAGACGACGGCAAGCAGCCGGCGCATCATCGGCAACGTCCTGGTTGACGTTGAGTTGGGCGGCGTCAAGCACGAGCTCGTCGGCTTCGAGAACCACGCGGGGCAGACCACGCTCGGATCGGGTGTTTCACCGCTGGGCAGAGTCAAAGTCGGGGGTGGTAACACCGGTGACGGCTTGCACGAGGGCTGCCGCGTCGGCAGGGTAATCGGGACCTACGTGCACGGGCCACTCCTCCCGAAGAACGTGTGGCTTGCCGACAGCATCCTCGCTGGCGCGTGTGAGCACCGCGGTCTCAGCTCCGTGCTCGAGCCCCTTGACGACCGCCTTGAGGATGCCGCCGCAGAGAACGCGATGGCTGTGGCCCGCAGGCAGTCGCCTTAGGAGATCCACATGCGCCCGAGGCTGACGAACGGGTCGCCGGCGCGGTAGCGCATGAGGTACTCATGGATGGGCGGTCGCAGATCGAGCTCGTGCAGACGGCCCCGATCGACGAGGGCGTGTCCGAGGACTGCGTCGTCCTCGGATACGAGGTGCTCGGCCTCGTGCGGCATCGTCTCGATGGCGAAGATCATGTGGAGGATGTGGCGGCCGCTCTCAACTCCCTCGGGCGGGATCGTCTCGGCCAGTGCGATCGGCCCGTGGACGACGGTGGGCGTGAGTCCACACTCCTCGGCGAACTCGCGCCGGACCGCGTCCTCGAGCTGTTCCCCCTCCTCCACGCCGCCCCCGGGCAAGAGCCAGTAGGAGCGGCCGTCTTTCTCGTGGCGCACGAGCAGGACACGACCACCGTTGATCAACAGTCCTGCCACGCGGATACGGGGTCCGCTCATGCGCCCTTCCCGGTCGAGCCGAAGCCTCCCTCGCCTCGCGCCGAGGCGGGCAGGGTATCGACCTCGCTGAAGCTCGGTCGTGGCAGATCGACCAAGACGAGCTGGGCAATCCGATCTCCGATGGCAACAGAGCGCGTTTCGGCGGGGTCGAGATTGATCAAGATGACCTTGATCTCCCCGCGGTAGCCCGCGTCGATCAATCCGGGTGCGTTGAGCACCGTGAGGCCCTCCTTCAACGCGAGTCCGGAGCGCGGCACGACCAATGCGGCCATGTCTGGCGGCAGCGCGATGGCGAAGCCGCAGCCGACGGCTGCTCGTTCACCCGGAGCAAGCACTGCGGTCTCGGTGGCGTGAAGGTCGTGTCCTGCGTCGTCGGCGTGCGCCTGCTGGGGCAGTCGAGCGTCGGGGTGCAGTCGCTGAAAGAGCACGTCACTCATGCGATTGGCTCCGGGGCGACCTCGAAGCGTTCGTAGCGATCACGTTCGGCCTTGGGCAGTCGGGCGCGGATGCGTACCCCCTCGGCGGTGTCCACGCGTTGGGAGATCGGCGCGCCGAGGGCGTAGAGGGACGACAGTGCTCCGCCCTCGCTGTGCGGCACAAGGAGCTCGACGGGCTCGAACCGGCCGGCGAAATGCTCGGCAACGGCAATCTCGAGGTCGCCGAGCCCCTCGCGCGTCTGCGACGACACCTGCAAGGCATCCGACAGCCGGTTACGCAGGCGCTGACGGTCCTCGGGGGTCGCGAGATCGATCTTGTTGAGGACGACAATCCGGGGCAGTTCGTCGGCGCCGATCTGGCTGAGCACGTCATTGACCGCGCGCATCTGCTCGTCTCGCTCCTCCTCGGAGAGTGAGGCATCGACGATGTGCAACATGAGGTCGCCCGACAGGGTCTCCTCAAGCGTCGAGGCGAACGCTTCGACGAGGCCGTGCGGCAGCTTGCGGATGAAGCCCACGGTGTCGGTGATCGTGTACTCGCGACCAACATGGGTGAAGCGCCGCGTCGTCGGATCAAGCGTCTCGAACAGGCGATTGCGGCTGGACACGTCGGCGCCGGTCAACGCGTTGAGCAGGCTCGACTTGCCCACGTTGGTGTAGCCGGCCAACGACACGGTCGGGACGATCCCCTCCATGCGCTGCTTGCGCTGGAGTCGGCGGCGCTTCCCCGTCTCCTTGAGTTTGCGCCGCAGCGCGGTGATGCGATCGCGGGCGAGACGACGGTCGGTCTCGAGCTGCGACTCGCCTGGTCCACGCGTGCCGACGCCACCGCCCAGGCGTTCCAGGTGTTGCCACATGCCGCGCATGCGGGGCAGCTGATACTCCAGCTGGGCGAGTTCGACCTGCAGCTTGCCCTCGGCCGAGTGGGCATGGGCGGCAAAGATGTCGAGAATCAAGGCGGTGCGATCGATCACGCGGATCTTGAAGCGGTTCTCCAGATAGCGCTGCTGCGACGGTGTGAGTTCGTCGTCGATCACGAGAACCTCAGCCTTCGCCGCCTTCAGTTCCGTTTCGAGCTCGTCGACCTTGCCTGAGCCGAGATAGGTCTTGAGCTCAGGCTGGTCGCGCCGCTGGATCAGCTGTCCAACGGGCTCGCAGAGCGCGGTGTGCAGGAGCTCGTCGAGCTCGGCGAGATCGGCCTCGATGCGTTGGTTCTGGCGGGCGACGGCCGCGACAAAGGCGCGCTCCGGCGCGGTGTCGCGTATCTGATAAAAACCATCGCCCACTGGGACGGAGTCTACTCCGCTCAGGAACCAGCGAGTACGGCGCCGACGCGGTCCAACGCCTCCCGCAGGCGATCCTCCGGGACAGTGAGGGCCATGCGCACGTAGCCCTCCCCCGCCTCGCCGTAGGCACTGCCGGGCGTCACGACGACCGCAGCCTGCTCCAGGAGTCGCGTTGCGAAGTCGTTGGAGGACTCTCCGGTGGGGATCGGAACCCAGAGATACATGCCACCTTGGGGCGGTGTCACGGGCATGCCGATCTCGGCCAGGCGTGCACACGCGAGATCACGCCGAGCCCGATAGACGGCGAGCGGCGGACCGTCGAGATCGGTCTGTCGCAGCATCCACGCAGCGGTGCGCTGCAGGGCCGGGAACATGCCGGAGTCGATTTGGGTCTTGAGGCGCTGCAGCACCGAGATGATCTCCGGATTGCCCACGGCGAAGGCGATCCGCCACCCCGGCACCGAATACGCCTTCGACAGCGACAAGATCTCGATGCCGCGGCTGCGGAAGCCGGGATGGGAGAGCGCGCTGGGCGCGGCAGCATCGTCGAAGGTGAGCTCGGCGTAGGCGTGGTCGTGGCAGAGCACGAGGTCGTGCTGGTCGCCGAAGGCCGCGAGGCGTGCGAAGAGGTCGGGCTGGGCAACGGCACCGGTCGGATTGTTGGGATAGCCGCAGATCAGCAGCCGGGCCCGCGCTGCGGCGTCGGCGGGCACGCCGTCGAGGTCGGGCTGGAAGCCATTCTCGGCGAGGAGCGGCAGCGGATACGACTGCGCTGCGGCCAGCAAGGGGCCGCCGGTGTAGACCGGATAGCCAGGATCGGCAACGAGTGCGAGCGAGCCGGGATCGAGGACGGCGAGCGCGAGGTGCGCGAGTCCCTCCTTCGCGCCGAGCAGCGGCAGGATCTCCGTCGACGGATCGAGCGTCACACCGAAGCGTCGTGCATAGTGCTCGGCGACGGCATCGCGCAGGTCGGGTTGTCCGATGTTGGTCGGATAGCGGGCGGCATCATCGCGCTGGACCTCCTCAGCCAGGCGCGCGCGAATGCGCGGATCCGGGGGGAGATCAGGGTCGCCGATGCCGAGCGAGATCACGTCGACGCCGGCCGCGCGCTTGTCGGCGAGGACGCGGTTCATCCGTGCCACGACGTACTCGGGAATCGCATCCATGCGGTCGGAGAAGCGCATGTTCAGATCAGATAGCTCGAGGGGATGACCAGGCGTTCAATACGGCGCGCCGGACCGTGCATCGTCACGAAGCCGTCGTCCCCCACCTCGATCATCAGCTCGCCGCCCGGCAGCTGCACGGTGACGGGTGAGGTGGCGGTGCCGTTGGCAACGCCGGCAACGGCCGCCGCACAGGCTCCGGTACCGCAGGCACGGGTCTCGCCCACGCCGCGTTCCCAGACGCGCATGCGGAGGTGATGCTCATCGACCCGCTCCACGATCTCGACGTTGGTTCGCTCGGGAAACCACGAGTGGTGCTCGAGGTCCGGTCCCTCGTCCTCGAGGGGAAACGCGTTGATGTCATCGACGGGAATCACCACGTGGGGGTTGCCCACGCTCACGAAGGTGTGCTCGTACGGGAAGCGGTCGTCGTTCGGGGCGTACTGCGGACCGTCCAGCCGCGTCTGCGCCATGCGAGCGGCCACCATGTCGCCATCGACCTCGCACTCGAGGATCCCGGCGACCGTGTTGATCGTGACGTGCTCCTGCTCCGTCTGCTCCGCGAGCCAGCGCGCGACCATCCGTGTGCCATTGCCGCAGGCTTCGCTCTGGGAACCATCCGGATTCCAGATACGCATGGAGACATCGGCGCCATCGTCGCGTCGCACCTCGAGAATGCCATCGCCGCCGAGGATCGCGCAGACCGTACGCGCCTGATCCATATCGAGCGGCGCGCGCAGTTCCTCGGCGTCGATCAGGAGGTAGACATTGCCGGCTCCCTCCCAGCGCTCTGCGGGCACGCTCATGATGCTCCCAGCTCCTCTGCGATCACCCGCTCGCACTCCTCGAGCGCGCTGATCTCGACCCACTCGCCGGGCTGGTGCGCCTGCGAGGGGTCGCCGGGGCCGTAGTTGAAGGCGGGAACGCCCCAAGCGTGCATGGTGGCCACGTCGGTCCAGGCCTGCTTCGGCTGCACGGGGAGACCGCTGCGCTCCAGAAAGCTTGCGACAGGAGCCTCGGTGAGGCTGGGCGCGGCAGGCGGGGCGACATCGCTCCAGACCACGTCGGCCGCGGGCCCGGCGAGCGCCTCGATCTCGGCTTTGGCCGCGTCGACTGAGTTACCCGGCGCGACACGTGCGTTGACCCATATCTCGACCTTGTCGGGGACCACGTTGTGCGCGACTCCGCCCTTGATCATCGTGATCGTTGCCACGTCGCGGTACGTCAGCCCGTCAATGACGGTGTCAATCGGCTCGCGCGCCGCGAAGCGCCCGAGCGCGGCCGCGAGTTCGCTGGAGATGGCATTCTCGCCTTCCCATGGGCGCGCTGCGTGCGCGGAGCGCCCGCGAAACGTGAGCTGCGCGTTGATCGATCCGACAGCACCCGCATGAATGGTCCCGCTGGAGGGTTCGAGCACGATCGCCATCGACGGCTTCGGATCGAGCAGGCGCGACTCGGCGAGGACGCGATGAATGCCGTTGTCGGCATGCGGCCCCTCCTCGCGGTCGTAGAAGATGCAGACGGTGGGCTGTGACGCAGCGGAGAGGCGTTGCAGGACCGCCAGCATCACCGCAACGCCGCCCTTCATGTCCGCTGCGCCCCGGCCGATGATGCGCGTCGGCGTGCGTTCGACGCCACCGTCCTCCCAGTTGGGCACGGTGTCGAGGTGCCCGACCAAGGCGATCGGCGCCCCGCTTCCGCCGGCGCGCGCCACGATCGAGTTGCCGATCCGTTCGTGCTCGACCCCGAGCTCGGCAATACGGCGTTCGACGAGATCAGCCAGTTTCTGCTCCTCGCCGTACTCCGACCGCGTCGCAACGAGGTCGAAGCAGATATCCGCAACCGTTCCGCTGAGGAACGGCTTAGACATCGACGTCCAGATCGCGGAGCGCGGCGTTGAGCGACGTCTTGCGATCGGTCGACTCGGTGCGCTCGCCGATGATCAGTGCGCAGGGCACCTCGAAGGTGCCTGCTGCGAACTGCTTGGGGCGCGTGCCAGGAATCACAACCTTGCGTGGCGGCACGTGCCCAACGTGCTCGACCGGCGCCGTACCGGTGACATCGATGATCTTCGTGCTGGCGGTGATGATCACACCGGCGCCGAGCACGGCCTCGGCTCCGACGTGCACTCCCTCGACCACGATGGCGCGCGAGCCGATAAAGGCGCCGTCTTCGATGATCACGGGCCGGGCGCCTGGCGGCTCCAGCACGCCGCCGATCCCGACACCGCCGGACAGGTGGACGTCCTTGCCGATCCACGCGCCGGAGCCGACGGTCGCCCACGTATCGACCATGGTGCCGGAGCCGACGTGCGAGCCGATGTTGACGTACGAAGGCATCAGCACCGCACCGGGCTCCACGAACGCGCCGTAGCGCACGGTCGCGGGCGGCACGATGCGAACGCCCTCGACGGCGCGCTTCAGCGGCACCTTGTCGTGGTACGTGTACGGCCCGAGCTCGATGATCTCCATCTTCTGGAGGCGGAAGAACAGCAGGATCGCCTGCTGGATCCAGCCGTTGACGGTCCAGCTGCCGTCGGCCTGTTGCTCGGCGAGGCTCAGCTCGCCGCGGTCGAGGCGCGCGATCGTCTCCTCAACGGCGCCGCGGGCGTCCTCGGCAGGGGTGTCGCCGCTGAAGGCGGCCTCGATGGCGTGCTGGAGTTCCGTGGACATGCTCGGAATCGTATCGGGGCTAGGCCCGCAGACGCTCCGCGATGTCGTCCGCCACCGCGGTCGCCGTGCGGTTGGCATCGACGAGTTCCGCATGCGCAAGGCGTCGGCGCCAGGTGTCCTGTCGTTTTGCGAATTGGCGTGTGCGAGTGGCGAGTCGGCGTTCGCACTCAGCACGACTGATCTCTCCGGCGCTCAGTGCACGAACGTCGTCGAGTCCGTGGGCACGCGCGGCCGTGTGCGACAGCGGCCGCGAGTCTGCCAGCAGCGCCTCGATCTCCTCGACGCCACCCTCATCCAGCAGGCGCGGTGTGCGGGCGTTGATGCGGTCGTGCACGACGCCACGCTCGAGCTCGAGCGCAAACAGGCGCGTCGGGTGCCGCATCGCGTCGCCCCAGAGCTCGTCGGACTCGGCGGGCACGAGGGTCGCGCCCTGTTCTGCCAACTCAAGCGCCCGCACGATCCGTCGCGTGTCCGTCGGTGCGATCCGGGCTGCTGCGGCGGGATCGCGCTCCGCCAACGCTGCGTGCGCTCTTGCCGGCCCCAACGCCTCAACCTCCTGTTGGATGCGGTCGCGGGTGACGCCATCGATCTGCGGTGGGAACGTCAGATCGACGAGAGCGGCTCGCAGGTACAGTCCCGAGCCGCCGGCGACGATTGGGACGCGACCGCGCTCAAGAATGCCATCGATGGCTGCGTGTGCGTCACGGGCGAACTGTGCAACGTCATAGGCCGAGAACGGATCGACGTAGCCCACGAGATGGTGCGGAATGCCCTCGCGCTCCGCCTCGGAAGGCTGGTTGGTGATGCGTTCCAGCCCGCGGTAGACCTGCATCGAATCGGCCGAGACGATCTCCCCCCCGAGCTGGTGCGCCAGTGCGACGGCAGTCGCGGACTTGCCTGAGGCAGTCGGGCCGTAGATCGCGACGACCAGCTCGCCCATGCTCAGGCCAGAACGGCGCTCGTGACGCGTCCGCGCAGCGTCTGCGACGTCGATTCCTCGATCAGCACCGAGACGGTGGTACCTGCGGGTGCTGCGGGCGTGAACAGCGTCGTCTTGTTGCCGCGGGTCTTGCCACGGAAGACGGTGGGATCGGTCCGGCTCGGTCCCTCCGAGAGGACCTCCTGGACGGTGCCGATCAGCTCTGCGTTACGCCGGGCTGCGTGGCGCTGCACGAGCTCCACGAGACGCGCCAGACGCTCGTGTTTGACGTCATCGGAAATCTGATCCTCGAAGCCTGCGGCTTCAGTGCCATTGCGCGGCGAGTAGTTGAAGGTGAACGCATGGTCGAACGACGCCTCGTCGTACACCCGCATGGTCTCGAGGAAGTCCTCTTCGGTCTCGCCAGGGAAGCCGACGATGACGTCGGTCGTGAGGCTGATGTCGGGCATCGCCTCGCGCAGTCGGCCGGCGAGGTCGAGGAAGCGTTCGCTGTCGTACGTGCGGCGCATGCGCTTGAGCACGCGCGACGAGCCGGACTGCAGCGGCAGGTGCAGCTGGTTGCAGACGGCGGGCGACTCGGCCATAGCGGCGATCACGTCGCCGCGCATGTCCTTCGGATGCGGGCTCATGAAGCGGATACGCGAGATGCCATCGATGGCGTCGACCGCGCGCAGCATCTCCGCAAACGTGCAGCGCTCATCGGGCGGCAGGTCGCGGCCATACGAGTTGACGTTCTGCCCCAGCAGCATCACCTCGGTGACACCATCCGCAGCCAGCCCTCGCGCTTCGGCCAGCACCTCGCGCGGATGGCGCGAACGCTCGCGTCCGCGCACGCTGGGCACGATGCAGTAGCTGCAGACACTGTTGCAGCCCATCGAGAGCTGCAGCCAGGCCTGGAAGTGGCGCTCGCGTCGCTTCGGCAAGTCCGCGGCGAAGTCGTCGAACGAGCCGAAGGCGCCGCGATCAGCGTCGTTGGTCGACTCGAGCACCTGCTTGAGTGCCCCGATCCGACCTGGGCCGACCGCTGCGTCAACCCACGGGAAGTCGCGGAAGATCGCATCGCGCGTGGACTCCGCCCAGCAGCCCGCCACGATGATCTGCAGGTCGGGATCGTCTGCCTTGCGGTTCTTGGCGTTGTGGAGGCGCTGGACGAGTCGATCATCCGCCTTCTCACGAATCGTGCAGGTGTTGAAGACGAGGACGTCGGCCTCTTCCTCGCTTGGCGCCTCCCCCATGCCGGCGGCCTCGAGCATGCCCTTGATGCGCTCCGAGTCATGAACGTTCATCTGGCAGCCGAACGTGGTGACGTGAAAGCGCCGCATGGTGTCTAGTGCGCGAGCTCGCTGGTGCGCGACTCGCGGATGACGGTCACCTTGATCTGACCGGGGTACTCGAGCGAGTCTTCGATCTCGGCGGCGATCTCTCGAGCCAGGAGTGCGGCCATGTCGTCGCTGACCTCGCTGGGCTTGACCATCACGCGCACGTCGCGCCCTGCCTGCATCGCGAAGCAGCGCTCGACGCCCTTCTTGCGCATGGCGATCTCCTCGAGGGCCGCAAGGCGCTTGACGTACTGCTCGAGACTCTCACCGCGTGCACCCGGACGGGCGGCCGAGATGGCATCGGCGGCGATCACGAGCACGGCCTCGACGCTCGAGGGTTCGACGTCGTGGTGGTGCGCTTCAACGGCGTGGGCGACCGCCTCGCTCTCGCCGAACTTACGGCAGAACTGTCCAGAGATCATCGCGTGCGGCCCCTCCACCTCGTGGGTGACGGCCTTGCCGATGTCGTGCAGCAGCGCTGCGCGACGGGCGACGCGCTCGTCGGCGCCGAGCTCGATGGCCATGATTGCGGCGAGGTGCGCGCACTCCAGCGAATGCTTGAGCACGTTCTGGCCGTACGAGGTGCGGTAGTTGAGCCGGCCGAGGATCGCCAGTAGTTCGGGATCGATCCCCGGCACGTTGGCCTCGAATGACGCCTGCTCACCGGCCTCGCGGATCTTCTCCTCGATCTCTTCCTTGGCCTGGTAGTAGGTCTCCTCGATGCGCGCCGGGTGAATGCGGCCGTCGGCAACGAGCTTCTCCAGGGTGATGCGCGCGATCTCGCGGCGGACACCGTCAAACGCCGACAACACGACGGCGCCCGGCGTGTCGTCGATGATGATGTCGACGCCGGTGGTGGTCTCGAACGCGCGGATGTTCCGTCCCTCCCGGCCGATGATGCGGCCCTTCAGGTCGTCGGACGGCAGCTCGACGGTCGACACGGTCGTCGCGGCGGCGTAGCCCGATGCGGTGCGCTGGATCGCCGTGCCGATGATCGAACGGGCACGGCGGTCGCCGTCCTGACGAGCCTCCTCCTCGATGCGGCGCGTCAGCTGTGCCGCGTCGTGACGTGCTGTCTCTTCGACGCGTGCGAGCACCTGCGCGCGAGCCTCGTCGCGCGTCATACCACCGACCCGCTCCAGCTCGCGGTCAGCTCGCCCTTGCGCCTCCAGCACGACTGCCTCTGCGTCACGCAGTGCCTGCTCGCGCTCCGCGGCGGCCAGCTCGCGTTCGGTCACGGCGGACTCGTTTCGCTGGGCGATCTCCTCGCGACCGGCGACGCGCTCCTCGAGGCGCGAGAGCTCTACGCGCTGCGCATCGAGCTCGCGCTCCATGTCGCGACGCAGCTCGAGCAGTTGCGCCTTGGCATCGACCTCGGCCTCCCTGCGAATCGAATCGGCTTCGCGTTGCGCCGAGGCGATTGCGCGCTCCGCATCCGCTCGTTTGGCCTCAGCGTCGGCGCGACGGCTTTCCAACTCTCGTATGGCGGCTTCCTCGTGCACCTGCATGGCCTTATGCATGCGCGCGCGCACGATCAGACCGACGACGGCACCGCCTACGACCAGCGCGGCAACAGCCGCGATCACGGTCACTAGCACCTGGTTCTCCTGACGTTCGAACGAGCCATACCCGGGGGTACAGCGGAAGCTTCTGCCACGAAGGGTAGCGCGGTGGTGAAGACAGCCCGTCGGTGGCGCGTCAACGGCGGCTCAGTCGACGTCGGGTAGTCCGAGAAGACGCTCTGCCACGCCTTCGTCGAAGCCGCGTGCACCGAGGCGCTGCCAGCCCTCAGCCCCGTCGCGTCCGGCCAGGGCGATGCGGCCCGCTTCATCGATCTGCTCGTCGCCGACTGCGGCCAGCGCCAGGCGGATGAGGCCCTCGTCGACTCCCGCCATGGTCAGGTCGTGTTCGATGCGTGCCGGCCCCCACCCCTTGCGCAGGCGGTGTTCGACGAGGTTGGCGGCATGCCGCTCGTCGTCCACGGCGCCGAGCTCAGCTAGGCGCTCGACGGCATCTCGCGCCGCCTCGTCGCCCTCACGGCGTGCGAGGCGCTGTTCGAGTTCGCCACGGGCGTGCGAGCGCCGCCCAACGAGCTTGGCGCCGCGGAGCAGGGCGCGTTCGCGCTTTGCCTCCGCCTCCGCCTCGGCGGCGACATCGGGATGCACCTCACGCCCCTCGTCGAGCCCGAGCCGGGCTGCCGTGAGGGCGTCGAGGACGATCCACGCCTTGCCATCGAGTTCGATGGCAAGGCGCTGATCATCTCGGGTGCGGATCGCGGTGATGTGCCGCGATGCCACGGTGACCTACTCGGCGGCGACGGCGTCCTCCGCCGGTGCGGCCGCGACGGCCTCATCGGCGTCGGGTGCCGGAATCGGCGTGAGGTTGGCCGGCGCGGTGCTGCCGCCAGAGATCGTGATGCCCTGCTTCTCCTCAATCCGGCGCGTGATGCGCTCGAGGACGTCGGGATGCTCATCGAGGAACGCGCGCACGTTGGCACGGCCCTGACCGAGGCGCTCTTTCTCGAAGGAGAAGTACGAACCCGACTTCTCGATGATGTCATCCTCGAGGGCGACATCGAGGACGGAGCCTGCCCACGAGATGCCGGTGCCGTAGATGATGTCGAACTCGCTCTGACGGAACGGCGGGGCGACCTTGTTCTTGACGACCTTGACGCGAACACGGTTGCCGACGGCATCGGTGCCGTCCTTGAGCGTCTCGATGCGACGAATGTCGAGTCGGACGGACGAGTAGAACTTGAGCGCGCGACCGCCGGTGGTGGTCTCCGGCGAGCCGAACATCACACCGATCTTCTCGCGTAGCTGGTTCGTAAAGATCGCGACGGTGCCGGTGCGGTTGAGGACGCCGGTAAGCTTGCGCAGCGCCTGGCTCATCAGGCGGGCCTGGAGGCCGACGAACGAATCGCCCATCTCGCCCTCGATCTCGGCCCGCGGCACGAGCGCGGCGACGGAGTCTATCGCGACGACGTCGAGACCACCCGAACGAATCAGCATCTCTGCGATCTCGAGCGCTTGCTCGCCGTTATCGGGCTGCGAGACGAGGAGGTTGTCGATATCGACACCGATGTTGCGGGCGTAGGTGGGGTCCATCGCATGCTCGGCGTCGATGAAAGCGCACACGCCGCCCTTCCGCTGGGCCTCGGCGATCACGTGGTAGACGAGGGTCGTCTTGCCCGACGACTCCGGTCCGAAGATCTCGCACACGCGGCCGCGCGGCAGACCGCCGACGCCGAGGGCGAGGTCGAGCCCGAGGCAGCCGGTCGAAATGGCGGCGACCGGAGCGCGCTCGTCGTCGCCAAGGCGCATGACTGCGCCCTTGCCGTACTGCTTCTCAATCTGCGCAAGTGCTGCGCCGACAGCCTTCTCTTTCTCGCTCATGGTGACCTCCTGCCGGCCGTGCCGGAATGGGATGAATGCGTGAATTCGGTGCCCTCAGTATGGCCACCGCCCCGGACGCGTTGACGTGTGTGTTGCGCGTGAGTCGCGCAGAGAGACGCGTGGCTTACGCGCGGATCGCGTCGCGAGCGAGCAGCAGTCGCACGAGGTGCAGCGCAGCCGTGGCGGAGTTGGTGCGCACGGCCTCGCGGTCGCCGGGGAACCGGCGCTCAAGCGTTTCCACGATACCGTTCGGGCCGACGACGGCGACGTGCACGAGGCCGACAGGTTTTTCTGCGCTGCCACCGGTTGGTCCGGCAATACCCGTCACGCCGATACCGACGTCGCAGCGCAAACGCTCGCGCACGCCCTCCGCAAGAGCGATGGCGACCTCGGCAGAGACAGCACCATGCATGGCAATCAGCTCGGCTGGTACCCCGACCTGCTCGGACTTGATGTCGTTGGCGTACGCCACGACACCGCCACGCAGCGTCCTGGAGGCGCCATCGACGGAGCCAAGCCGAGCGGCGATCATGCCCGCGGTGCAGCTCTCGGCCGTACCGATGGTGAGACCGCGGTCGATCAGGGTCTCCACCACGTGTTGCTCGACGGTGCGGTCATCTTGGGCGTAGACGGCATCGCCAAACTCCGCGACCAGTCCATCGGCCAGGCGATTGCCGGCGTCGCGTGCGTCTGGCGGGAACCGCACGACCACCTCGACCTCGAGGCGCGTGGCGCAGATCGATGTCTCGGTGCCGTGGTCATCGCCGCCGAGCTGGTCGAAGGCGCGGGCCACGGTCGACTCGGGCGTGCTCCAGATGCGGAGGATACGGCGCTCAAGCTGGGCACCGAGAATCTCCGTCAGCGCGGGATGGGCAAGCGCGCGGGCCCAGACCTCTGCGAGTTCGGTCGGTGGGCCGGGCAGGACCACGATCGTGGTGTCGCCCGGGACGATCACCCCCGGAGCCGTGCCGGCGGGCGACAGGACGTGGGCGCCGGTCGGCACCATCGCCTGCTTGCGGGCACCGGGCAGCAGACGCTCGACGGGCACGCCGCGCTGCGCTGCGTAGCCGGTGACGATGTCGGTGATCTCCGCCAGCACGGGCTCGTCGAGCACCAGCTCGCGGCCGGTGGCCTCGGCGACGATGGCGACGGTGCGGTCGTCATGCGTGGGTCCGAGGCCGCCGGAGGTGCAGATCAGGTCGTAGCCGTCGGCGAGGAGTCCGTCGAGCGCCGCACGCAGATGCTCCTCCCGATCATCCACCGCCACCACGCGCTCAAGGCGGATGCCGTGGGCATCGAGCGAACGCGCAAGGGTGCCGCTGTTGCGGTCTTGTGTACGGCCGAGCAGGATCTCGGAGCCCGTCACGAGGACCGCTGCAGTGCGACGACGGCTCATTCGGTGACGGCCGCGACGCGGCCGTTGGGGTCGACGGAAAGCAAGGTGTCGGTCGGACCGGGCACGACAGGGCTGCCGTTCACGATCAACGTGATGGTGCCCGGTCGATCGAGTCGGATCAGGTACCCCGAGGCGGACTTCGGCAGTTTGATGCCGTCCGGACGGTTGGGATCGGGATTCAGCTCCTGCTGAAAGATCGGCGTTGCGGTGTCGGCCGCGCCGAGCGCGCGCACGGTCAGAGTCGTCTGATCCAGAGCCTTCACGTAGACGACAGCCTGGGCGGCCGCCGACGTCGAGTCCGGGGCGGTTTGTGCCGTGACGGCAGTGGCGACCGGATTGACGGCTTCCTCGGTGATGGTGACGACGCTCGTGGCGTTGGTGGCAGGCGTCGGCGTCGTGCGGGTCGAGGGATACGTCGAGGCGATCACGATCAGCACGGCGACGGCGACGATGCCGACGACGGCAACCACGACGATGCTCGACTCTCGGCCTCGTCGGCTCGCCCGCGCCGTCCGTCGGCGCGGGAACATGATGTCGTCGTCGATCTCCCAGGGCGCGGCCGCGAAGCGGACGTTGAACTCGTCGATCAGGATCTGCACATCGAGACCGAGGTACTCGCCGTACGACCGCAGGAAGCCGCGAGCATACGTCGGCCCGGGCAGCTGTTCGAAGGCCTCCTCTTCGAGCGCGACGAGATACGACGAGCGGATCTTCGTCGCCTCGGCTGCGCCGTCGAGTGAGATGCCCTGCTGCTCGCGAGCGGTCTTGAGAGTGGCGCCGATGTCCAGCACCGCCTCAGTGTATCCGCGAGACGGCTTTGGTTAGCGCGCTTCGGCGGCGAAGCGATAGCCGACGCCGTAATGCGTGTGCACGTAGTCGTGCGATGCACTGCGACGGTCGAGCTTCTCACGGATCTTGCGCACGCAGACGTCGACCGTGCGGTCACGGTGGCGATACGGGATGCCCCAGACGCGCCGCTGCAGCTCGTCACGCGACAGTGCCTTGCCTTCCTGGCGGGCCAGGGCAACGACAAGCCGGAACTCCGTCGGGGTCAACTGCGCGTCTTCCCATTCGTTCTCGGGCTGACCGTCTGCCGTGCGCACGAAGGCGCGGCGCAGGTCCGGATCGATCCGCAGGCCTTCGACCAGGACGGCTTCGCCGCGCGGTTCGGAAGCGGCAACCAGACGCGTGCGACGCAGCAGCGCCTCGATCCGCGCGATCAGCTCGCGCATGCCGAAGGGCTTGGAGAGATAGTCGTCGGCGCCGATCTCGAGCGTATGCACCTTGTCGTGCTCCGAGCCGCGCGCCGACACGACGATGACGGGAACGCCGAGGTGATCCTCGCGGATCGCCTCCGTCACGGCCCAGCCGTCGAGGCCCGGCAGCATCAGATCGACGATCGCGACATCGGGGCGCGCGTGACGCAGGCGGCGCAGGCCGCGCTCGCCGTCTTCGGCTACGTCGACCTCGAAGCCGGCGTGACGCAGATGCATCGCCATTGCCTTCCCCAGAATGGGATCGTCTTCGATCACAAGAATGCTTGGCATGAAGGCACACTACGCCTTGAGGTCGGGCGGTTGGGTTGCCGCATGGTCGCGAGTTGGTTACGAAGTGGTTCCGTTCTCCTCAGCGTGCGCGCACACCCACTGCTGTGCCTATCCTCTGGGAGTGACCTTCGCCGTCGGCATCATCACCTTTGTCATCGGCATTGGCCTTGGGTGGGGTGTTTACGCCACGCGGGCGCGACGGTCGGTTTCGGTTCCTGACGCGTCGCGACTCGCAGAGCGCGACGAGACACAGGCGCTCGTGGTCATCCGGGCGCTCGTCGATGGCGTGCTTGTGCCCTCCTTCGCGGTCAATTCCGCGGGCCGCATCACGTACCTCAACGACGACGCCACGCGCGAGTTTCCGATGCTGGAACTCGGCGTCGACCCCGGCACGGTGTCGGCCTCGCTGTCCGAGATCATCCAAAGGACGCAGACGGGTGAACAGAGCACGACGACGGAGCGCGTGATCATGGGTGAGCCCTCTCGCTCGTTGCGTGTCACGGTCATCGCCCACGAGCATGGCGCGATCGTGTCGCTGTACGACGTCACCGAAGATGTCGACTTCGAAGAGGCACGCCGCACGTTCTCTGCTGCCGTCTCCCACGAATTGCGTACGCCGCTGGCCCGCATTCTCGGCCTGGCAGAGACGCTGGCGCTCCCGGACCTCGAGGACGAGCGTGAGGATCTCGTGATCCAGATCGAGCATGAGGTCGAGGGTATTCGCAAACTGATCGACGAAATGCTCCTGCTCGCGGCACTCGATCGTGGGCGCATGGCGGTGGCCGACGGTGTCGTCGATGCCTCTGGCGTCACGCGGCGGATTGCCGCTGATGCCCGCCAGCGCCGGATCGGTCGAGGGCACGACATCACCGTCGAGGCGCCCGACGACCTCGACGTCCCGGTGGCGGCCCGGTTGTTCGAGGTGGTTGTGCAGAACCTCGTGGAAAACGCCCTGATTCACGGCGGTGACGGTGCTGCGGTGCATATCTCCATTGCCCGCGACGGCGAGGAGGCATTGCTGATCGTCGCCGACTCGGGCATCGGCATTCCGGCGCAGCATCTGCCGTTCGTCTTCCAGCGGTTCTATCGAGGTGATGCCTCGCGCACGGGGCCGGGGTCTGGACTTGGGCTCGCGTTGGTGAAGCACATCGTCGAGGCGCACGGCGGCACAGTCTCGGCGGAGTCTGACGGCGCGACCGGGACGACGATGCGCGTCACGCTGCCGATCCTCGACTAGGGCGTTACTTCGTCTCCGGCTCGAACCGGTAGCCGATGCCGTAATGCGTCTGGATGAAGTTGTACGTCGGCGACCGCGCATCGAGCTTCTCCCGCAGTTTGCGGACGCAGACATCGACGATGCGATCGCGTGGTCGGTGCGGCGTTCCCCAGACACGCTGCTGCAACTCGTCGCGACTCAACACGCGGCCGCGCTCGCGCGCCAGCGTTACGAGGAGACGGAACTCGCGCACGGTCAACTCTGCATCGACCCATGCATCGTGCGACATCTCGACGAGTGCACGATGCGTGCGGAAGTCGATGCGGATACCCGGTGCCTCGATCGGTTCGGTATCGCTGGCGGGTGCCGCGGCCGTCGTCCGGCCGGAGCGCCGCAGCGCAGCCTCGACGCGGGCATTGAGCTCGCGCATCGACGCAGGTTTGACGAGGTAGTCGTCGGCGCCGATCCCGAGCGTGTGCACCTTGTCGTGCTCGGAGGACCGTGCACTCAGGACGATCACGGGGATCTGATTCCCCTCGGCACGCATCTGCTCGATCATGCCCCAGCCATCAGTGCCGGGCATCATCAGGTCGACGACGCAGACGTCGGGACGCTCGAAGCGAACCTTCTTGAGGCCCCGGTCACCATCGGCGGCCCACTCGACGCTGTGTCCCGCGCGCGTGAGGTGACGCCGCATCACGCCGGCGAGGACCTCGTCGTCTTCCACGATCAGCACGGTTGCCATACGAGCATCCTACTCGCCGCCCCGCACTGCGAAGCCTGTACAATCACCGCATCCGCGCAAGCGGTACATGGTGGGCGTAGCTCAGCTGGTGGTAGCTCCTGGTTGTGGTCCAGGCGGTCGTGGGTTCGAGTCCCATCGCTCACCCCTCACTCGCCCGTGGCGGCGCGTGTCACCAGCCGGTGGAGTTGAGGCTCGCGCCGGGCGTCGGACCCATTGCCGTAACGCGCTCCGCGACGTTGACGGAGTGGTCGCCGATGCGCTCCAGCCAGCGGCCCGCGAAGACCATCCGCGTTGCCCACTGTCGCAGCTCGATGTCGTTGGTCTCGATGGACATCAAGGTGTCAGCGATCTTTTCATTCTCACGGTCGATCACCTCATCGAGCGAGATGAGCAGCCGCTGTGCGTTCATGTCGCGGCGCTCGAACATGTCCATGGCGGTCCGCACCATCTCCGCATCGCGTTCGCCCATAGCCCGCAAGGCGTCGGCGATGACCGCCTCTTCGACCAGTGCCTGGCGCGGCGGCGGCGTGGCGAGATGCGCCACACGGGCGGCGTTGTGCGCGGCGCGCTCGACGCTGCGATTGATGTGCAGAATGGTGAGCGCCACGCGCAGCTGGTCACCGTTGGCCTCATGAGCTGCGATGAAGCTCTCGACATCGTGATCAATCTGGAGATAGAGCTCGCGCACCGCGGCCTCACCGGTGAGCGCGGCCTCAAAGGATTCGGCGCTCCAGTCGAGCAGCGCACGCGTGGCGTCGAGCACGGCGCCCGCGGCAAGCCGACCTTCTTCCATGAGGTTGGCGCGCAACTGGTTGAGATCGCGTTCGGCGAGTTCGCCCATCAGGTCCTCCAGAGCGGTCGGCCTGTCCATCTTATCCCGCCGGCCTCGCCCGTGGCGCGCCAAAGAGGTAACGAGGTGGCGACCATGGCTGCCGGCGACGGTCGTTACCCCGAAGTCCCGATACCATGACGTCGTGACTGAACCCTCCGACCTTCCTGCTGACGCGCCTGCCCCGCCCGTCGCGCGCCTGTTCAACCGCGAGCTGTCGTGGGTGGATTTCAATCATCGCGTACTGGAGCTGGCAGCGGATTCCAGCATCCCACTGCTCGAGCGACTGCGGTTTTGCGCGATCTACGCGAACAACCTCGACGAGTTCTTCATGGTGCGCGTTGCGGGGCTGATCGACCACGTCGTGCAAGGCACGATTCCCAGCGACGGCACGCCGCCGCAG
>JBAXNN010000010.1:0-95896 GCA_037133755.1 Thermoleophilia bacterium | reverse complement strand
GCCGGCATCCAGCGCTCATCGACGTCGTGGCCGAGGCGCACCTCACCGGCCTCCACCCGGAGTGCCTCGACGGCGCCCTCTTCGACGGGAACTGCACCCGCGCGCACCGCGGCATCGAGCGAGGCCGCGAGATCACTCGTCGCGACGATCGTGTCGGCGCGGGGCAGGTCGCCCAGCGAGGACTCGATACGCCTGCCCGGAAGCTCAATCGCCAAGGCGCCCGGCCCGATCAACGACACGAGCGACCAGTGCTCCGTCGCCTCGATCGTCGCCTTCGAGCCGAGGCGATAACGCGTCAGCTGCTTCACGAGCTCAGCGACTGCCATGGGTTCGACGTCGAGCAGCAGGTGCTCATGGCTGAGACGCGTGACGCGCACGTCGGCCAGCACCTTCGCCTTGGGTGTGAGCAGCAGCGCACGACGCGACTCGCCGTCGGCGATGCCCGCGAGATCCTGCGTCAGCAGGTTCTGCAGAAACGCCTCAGCGTCCGGTCCGGCGACCTCAACGAAGGCACGCACGGGAGCGAGCACACCACAGACCGAACGCAGCGCGGCGAGCTGATCGGCAGGGGAGGCGTTTGCGGGCATCACTCGGAGGTTCGCATACTCCGCAGGCGCGGTTGCACCACGCGCTCGCGCAGGGGAAGTACCCTGCGGTGCAGAACGATCCTATGGTGCCGTCCGAATCCCATCACGCCCACGGTGCCATCGACGTCGCGCCGCTCCTGCCCGGCACCGATCCGGTCTGGACGCGCAACCGCATCGTTGCGCTGCTGCTCGCCTATCTCGTCGGCCTCGGCGGAATGATTCTGCTCAAGGGCGTCTACCTCTCACCGGACCGCTACTTCCTGATCCTGCTCGTCCCCGCACTCGTCCTGGGGGTTGGCAAGGGCTACGTGCGCGACTTCCTCCCGCTGATCGTCGCGATCCTCGTCTACGAGGAGCTGCGCGGCCTCGCGCACATCATCAATCCCGAGCCGTACTACTTGCCCCATCTCAAGTTCGACGAGTTCATCCTGTTTGGCCGCAACGGCACTGTCGTCCTCCAAGGCTGGCTTTGGACCGGCACCGTGCAGTGGTACGACCAGCTGCTCGGCCTGCTCAACCGCGCGCACTTCATCGTGCCGCCGACCTTGCTGTTCATCATCTGGCTCGATCGGCGCGAGCATTACTACCGCTGCGCCACGGCGCTGGTCGGCGCCTCGCTGATCGGCGCCTTCATCTTCCTGATCTACCCCGCCGCTCCGCCGTGGGCCGCCGCGCAGATCGGCCTCCTGCCAGAGATGACCAAGATCGGGTACGCCCAGGCAGCGGCCGCACCCGTCTCGGCCGACAAGTCGTGGATCGAGAGCCTGATGCTGCCGAACCCGTACGCCGCCGTGCCGAGCCTGCACACCGGCTACTCGACCCTCGTCGCGATCTTCGCGCTCACGTGGAAGCGCCGCTTCGGCTACGTGATGCTGCTCTACCCGCTGACGATGTACTTCTGCATCGTGTACTTCGCCGACCACTACATATCCGATATCCTCGTCGGCATCGCCGTTGCCCTCCTCGCGTGGTGGGGCTCCGGCAAACTGATCAACCGACCGTTCGGTCTCGGCGCCCTCGCCGGCCCGTTCACCCCGCCGATCTCAACCGCACGCTTCGGAAGGCCGTCTCGATGAGCAAAGACCAGCAGCAGGACACCGCCCAGAGCGCGTCGCAGGACACCCGCCCGAAGGCCGAGGTGCACGTCCACTGCCCGCTTTGCGGCGCCGACGACTATCGCGTCAAGGTCGAGGACACGATCGGCACGCGCGTGGCCGACCCGCGCGTGCACTACACGTGCACCTCGAGCGCCTTCGGTGAGCACGGCCGCATCGTCGAGTGCCGCTCCTGCCACCTCGTCTACATGAATCCGCGCCCGCACCACGAGGCGGTCGTCGAGAACTACGGCGACGTCGAGGATCAGTCATACATCGAGGAGGAGCAGGGGCGCATCGAGACGTTCGCCGAGAGCCTCGCGCACGTGCAGAAGTACCGTCGCTCGGGCCACCTGCTCGACGTCGGCTGCCACGTCGGCACGTTCCTCACGCTCGCGCAGGACGCCGGCTTCGACGTGGCGGGTGTCGAGCCGTCGCGCTGGTGCTCCGAGATCGCCAATTCGCGGATCGACGGCAAGGTCCACTGCGGCGCCGTCGAGGACGCCCCGCTGCCCGACGGCGGCTACGACGTGATCACGCTCTGGGACGTCATCGAGCACCTGCCCGATCCGGCGCTCGACATCCGCGCGATCTACTCGGCGCTGCGGCCCGGCGGGATCTTCGCCGTATCGACGATGGACGTCGAGTCGCTCTTCGCCAAGACCTTCGGCAAGCGCTGGCCCTGGTACATGCAGATGCACCTCGTCTACTTCTCGCGGCAGACGCTGCCCGAGATGCTGCGCCGTGAGGGCTTCCAGATCTGTGAGGTCTCCACGCACGTGCGTCGCGTCCGCCTGACGTACCTCGCCTCGCGCCTCGACGCGTACTCGCCGACAATCGGCCGGCTTGTCAGCGGTGCGCTTGACAAGGTCGGTCTGGCCGAGCGCACCGTCGGTGTCAGCTTCGGCGACATCTTCACCGTCATCGCGCGCAAGCCCGAGTCCGCCTAGCGACCCGTGGCAGCCGTCGCCGTCGATGCGCCGCGCGTGAAGGCGCGCCTCGAAGGTTGGCGCTATCCGCTCGTGATTGGTGTGCTGTCACGGGTGGACACGTTCGTGATCCTCGGGGTCATCGGGTACACGCAGCGGGAGCCAGGCCAGGGACTGGGTGCGGCATTGCTCGAGCCATTCGGCGCGTGGGACGGTATCTGGTACCGACGCATTGCGGACTACGGGTACGACCCGACCGTCGCGCACGGCAACAGCGTCGCGTTCTCTCCGCTCTTCCCACTGCTCGACCGCGTGGTGCACAACTGGCTCTCGATCGGGTACATCGCGGCCGGCATCCTTGTTTCAACGACCTTCTTTCTCGTGGCGATCGTGCTCTTGCACGGCCTGATTGCCCGACGAAGCACCGAGCGCATCGCCCGCACCGCCGTCTGGCTGACGGCGTTCTTTCCGATGGCGTATCTGTTCTCGTCGGTGTACACGGAGAGCACGTACCTGCTGCTCACCGTCGCGACGTTTGTCTTGCTCGAGCGCGGTCTGCTCCTCGCGGCTAGCGGTGTCGGCGCCCTCGCCGTCATGACACGACCGACAGGCATCATGCTCGCGCCGGCCATGCTCCTGCGCATCTGGAAAGATGGCGGGCGGAAAATCGACCGGGCGCTCGTGCGACGCGCACTACCGGTGCTGCTGCTGCCGTTCGTCTACCTGTCGTTCGGCGCCTATCTGTATTACCGAACGGGAGATCCGTTTGCGACACAGACCGCGCAGGCCACCGGCTGGGGGCGCGGCATCAACCTCATGCTCGTGCTGGCTCTTCCGATCGCAGTGTTCGACGGTCTGATTCTCGCGGCGCGCGACTTCACGAGAGGGTTTTATATCTTCGATACCGCCATGGCGATGACGTGGTGCCTCTTGCTGATCGAGGGAGCGCTGCGGCGACGCCTACCGACGGAGTACCTCCTGTACGCCGCGCTTGCGGTCATCTTGCCGGTATTCGCCGGGACCTATCTGGCGCTGCCGCGCTACGGGATGGGCATCTTCGTCGTGATGTGGCTTGCTGCGATTCAGGTCTCGAGCCGGCCCCGCCTCGCACTGACGCTTAAGGTCGTATTGCCGATCTCGATGATCGTCATGGCGACTATCTCGATCAGCACGGGGCTCTACGTCCCGTAGGTGGCGGTGACGCGGGTACGCTACGCGCCATGTCCGATGCCTCCCGCTATGGCGTGCAGTCGATGGTCGACCCGCTGCGCCGCGTCCTTATTCGCCGACCCGTCACCCACGGCGATTTCGCCGCCGCCGATTGGCGCGAGCCCGATCCGGCCAAGCTGACGGCAGAGCACGAGGCCTTCGGCGAGCTGCTCGAGAGCCTCGGCTGCGAGGTCACTGTCGCCGAGCCGCTCGATGGTCTCGTCGATTCCGTTTACGTCTGCGACCCGGTCTGGGTGTGCGGCCAGGGTGCCATCGTGCTGCAGTCGGCCAAGCCGCAGCGCGTCGGCGAGGGGGAGGGGATGGTCGCCGACCTCGAGGCCGCGGGTGTGCCGATCGCCGGCCGCCTGACGGGTACCGCCACCGCCGACGGCGGTGACATGGTCTGGCTCGACAACGAGACCCTCGCCGTCGCGCGTGGATACCGCACCAACGCCGAGGCGCATCGCCAGCTCGATGAGATCCTGGCGGCGGAGGGCGCGAAGACCATGCGCTTCGACCTGCCGCACGATCGCGGCGCCGAGCACGTCCTGCACCTGATGAGCTTCATCTCGCCCGTCACGCACGATCTCGCCGTGGTGTTCGAGCCGCTCGCGCCCGTCACGCTCATCCAAGAGCTGCAGGAGCGGGGGATTGGCGTGATCCCGCTCGACGAGGACGAGTACTGGACGATGGGCTGCAACATCCTCGCCACCGCCCCCGGCGTCGTCGTCGTTCTCGACGGCAATCCGAAGATCCGTCGCGCGATGGAGGCGAAGGGCATCGAGGTGCACGCCTATCAGGGCGGCGACGTCTCGCTGAAGGGCGATGGCGGCCCGACCTGCCTGACGCGCGAGCTGCTCCGCCAGGCATGAGCTCGCTGCGGGAGCGGCTCGTCGAGCGGATCCGCGCGCACGGTCCGCTGACGTTTGCGCAGTACATGGAGGCCGCGCTGTTCGATCCAGAGAGCGGGTTCTACACCCGCGGGCCGGGGATCGGCCAGGGTGGGCACTTCGCCACCGCCGCGATGGCGCACCCAGCGTTTGCTGCAGCGGTCGTCGCCGAGGCCGCTGCAACGTGGGAGGTCATTGGGCGGCCGAAGCACTTCCGCGTGACGGAGGCCGGCCCGGGCACGGGTGGGCTGGCGCGTCGCGTCAGCGAGGGGCTCACCGAGCGGGGCGTGCCACACGAGCTCGTGTTGATCGAGCTGAGCAGTGGCCTGCAGGCGCGCCAGCGCGAGACGCTCGCCGGTGTTGAGGCTCGCTGGGTCGAGCACCCGGCCGAACTCAAGCCGGCTAGCGGCTTCCTCTATGCCAATGAGGTTCTCGACGCGTTGCCCGTCCGGCTGCTGCAGTGGCCCGACGAGGTGCTCGTCGATGCCGATACGAGCGGGCGGCTGGTGGAGACGCTACAGCAGGCCGAGCCGGCGATCGCGCGCCTGCTGAGCGCGCAGGTCGAGCCACGCGTCGGCGCGCGCTACGCGGTACGACCGTCGCTGTTGCCGCTGGTGGCATCGCTCGTTGGCAGTGTGCGACGTGGCCGCGTCGCATTGATCGACTACGGCGGTGTCGGCACCGAGGTGCACGATGGCCGGCGGCCACCGGTGCGCACGTACATCGGCGGACAGCAGGGCGGCGATCCGTTGCAGGCACCGGGCACCCAGGACCTGACAGCCGACGTCGACTTTGGCGCCTTGACCGACGCCGCCAAAGCCGTCGGAGTCGAGGTCGAGCAGCTGCTCACCCAGCCGGACTGGCTGCGAAGCCACGGCTGGGACGTGCCGCCCGCGGACGTGCGGACGGAGGAGGACTGGGCGCTCGCCGGTCTCCTCGACGAGCGCCTGCCCTTCATGGTCTGGCTCGCGCGACGCTAACGCGCAGCTTTGGATCCGGATCCAAATTTGCGCGACTTAAACAACTATGGATCCGGATCCAAACTGACCGAATTCCGGTCAAAACGGATCCGGATCCAGTTTGGCTCAGGCGTCGTCGCCGACGTGCGGTGCCGACTCGAAGCCGGCGGCCTTGTGCGAGCCGTCGCAGAACGGCTTCGTGTGCGAGGCGCCGCAGCGGCACAGGAAGGCCTCGCCCTCAATCGTGTACGGGTTGCCGTCGACGTCCTCGACGACGAACGAGCCGCTGACCATCGCAGAGCCGTTCTTCTTAATGCGGATTGTGCAATCGGCCATGGAGGCCTCCTTTGCGTCGGTGTGCCTGCAGTGTCGCAGGAGTCGTAGAAATGCGAAGGGCCCCGGCCGAAGCCGAGGCCCTTCAGGGTCGAGCGGTGATTCAGGCAGAGCCCGAATCGCCTTCTTACATCATGCCGCCCATGCCGCCCATGCCGCCCATGTCGCCCACGGTGGGGCCACTGGACTTCTCGGGGGCGTCGACGATGATCGCCTCGGTGGTGAGGATGTTCTTCGCGATCGACGCAGCGTTCTGCAGCGCCGAGCGCGTCACCATGGCCGGATCGATGATGCCGGCCTTGACCAGGTCGACCATCTCGCCGGTGTCGACGTTCAGACCGAAGCCGGCCTTGGCGGCACGGACCTCGTTGACGACGACCGAGCCCTCGAGGCCGGCGTTGAAGGCCAGCTGGCGCAGCGGCTCTTCGAGCGCGCGACGCACGATCTTCGCGCCCGTTGCCTCGTCAGCGTGGGACTCGTCGATCTTCAGCTTGGTTGCCGCGTTGAGCAGTGCGACACCGCCGCCCGGCACGATGCCCTCTTCGAGAGCGGCACGGGTGGCCTGCAGCGCGTCTTCGACGCGATGCTTCTTTTCCTTCATCTCGGTCTCGGTGGCTGCGCCGACCTTGACCACGGCGACACCGCCGGACAGCTTCGCGAGGCGCTCCTGGAGCTTCTCGCGATCGAAATCGGAGTCGGTGTTCTCGATCTCCTGCTTGATCTGCTTGATGCGGGCCTTGATGTCGTCACCCTTGCCAGCACCGTCGATGATCGTCGTGTTGTCCTTCGTCACGACGACGCGGCGGGCGCGACCGAGCTGCGCGATAGCCGTGTTCTCAAGCTTGAGACCCATCTCCTCGGTGATGACCTCGCCGCCCGTCAGGATGGCGATGTCCTCGAGCATGCGCTTGCGGCGATCGCCGAAGCCCGGGGCCTTGACCGCGACGACCGTGAAGGTGCCGCGGAGCTTGTTGACGACGATCGTGGCCAGAGCCTCGCCCTCGAGGTCCTCGGCGATGATCATCAGGGCGCGACCGCTCTGGATGACCTGCTCGAGCACGGGGAGGATGTCCTTGACCGCACCGATCTTCTGGTTCGCGATGAGGATGTACGGATCCTCGAGCACGGCCTCCATGCGATCACCGTCGGTGATCATGTACGGGGAGACGTAGCCCTTGTCGAACTGCATGCCCTCGGTGAACTCGAGGTCGAGTCCGAAGGTCTGGCCGTCCTCGACGTTGACGACGCCGTCCTTGCCGACCTTCTCGATCGCGTCGGCGATGACGTCGCCGATCTCGCGGTCGCGGGCGGAAATCGTCGCGACGCGAGCGATGTCCTCCTTGCCGGAGACCTGCTTCGACTGCGACTTGATGTTCGCAATCGCCTGCTCAACCGCAGCCTCGATGCCGCGCTTGAGACCCATCGGGTTCGCACCCGCGGTCACGTTGCGCAGACCCTCGCGGACGATGGCCTGGGCCAGCACGGTCGCGGTCGTCGTGCCGTCACCGGCAACGTCGTTGGTTGCCGTGGCAACCTCGCGGACGAGCTGTGCGCCCTGGTTCTCGAACGGATCCTCGAGCTCGATCTCGCGAGCAATCGAGACGCCGTCGTTGGTGATGGTCGGGGCGCCGAACTTCTTGTCGATGACGACGTAGCGACCCTTGGGGCCGAGCGTCACCTTGACAGCGTCGGCGAGGGTGTCAACGCCACGCTGAAGCGCGCGACGAGCATCCTCGTTGAACTTGATGTCCTTATGTGCCATGAGAATTCCTCAGTCAGGAAGGGAGTGGATTACTTCTTGCCCTTGGCGGGCTTACTGCTGCCGACGACGGCGAGAATGTCGGACTCGCGGAGGATCAGATAGTCCTTGCCGCCTTCCTTGATCTCCGTGCCGCCGTACTTCGAGAAGAGGATCTGGTCGCCGACTGCAACCTCGAGCGGCACGTGATGGCCGAACTCATAGTGGCCGGAGCCAACGGCGAGGATCGTGGCGCGCTGGGGCTTCTCCTGCGCGGTCTCGGGGAGGACGATGCCACTGGCCGTCGTCTGCTCCTCCGCCTGCACTTCGGCGATCACGCGATCGCCAAGCGGCTTGAGGTTCATGCTGACCTCCAAGGTCAAGGGTTGAATGGTGAGAAACTGGTTGGCACTCTCGCTTGACGAGTGCCAACCGGGACTATACGAACCCTATCGCAGGTTCGCAACCGGGAACCGGCACTCTTAGTGCGAGAGTGACAGATTTCTTGCGCGAGACCGCATAAACACAGCGATTGCGATCAGCATGACGGTTACGACCGCTGCGGTCCCATAGGCAGCCGCATCACCGTACGCATCGGCGATCTGGGCGGCCGCCAGTGGCACGATCGCCGTTGCCCCCGTCCAGAAGATGTTGATCACCCCGTTGGCGGTTCCGTGGGGCACGCTCAGATCATCCGAGGCGCTGGCGACGAGCGGGTAGATCCCCGTCATCAGCAAGGGAAACAGCGGACCGATCAGCATGATGCCGACCGCGATCGCCCAGATCGGCAAGGGGAAGGCGAGCAGCGCTGTGATCGCGACCAAGCCCGCAGCACCGAGGAGGCACAGGCCGAAACTGCCGATCCGCTCACCGAGGCGCCCCGAGATCGCGCCCACGCCGACGCCGAGCAGCGCACCGGTCGACAGAATCAGGCCGAGGGTGGTCGCGCTGACGCCGCGCGATCCGAGCTCCAGCACCGCAAGGAGATCGACGGTCGCGAAGCAGATCGCAACCGTGAAAGCGAAGCACATCGACGTGATCATCGTGGGGTGCCCGAGCAGCGCACGCAGCGTCTTGACCATCGATGGTCCGGGGGCAGGCGTCCGCCCAGCAGGAGCCAGCAGCGCGAGCAGCAGCGCGCCGATGCCGATCACGGCGACGAGCGAGAACGCCAGGAGGACGCTGGTCGCTGCGGCGAGCGCGCCGATCACCGGTCCGCCCACTGCGCCCGCGGCCGAGAGCCCGGACATCAGCCCGACGGTGCGCGACCGGCGCTCCCGCTCGGTGTTCTCCGTCAGCCATGACATCGCCGCCGACCAGCCGCAGCCACCGGCGACGCCCTGCAGCGCACGAGCGGCGATGAGTACGCCGAAGGTTGGCGCGACAGCGAAGAGCGCTGCCGCCAAGACGAAGCACGCGAGCCCGGTGATCACGACGTGTCGCGGGCCGAAGCGCCCCGCAAGCCACCCGGCGGGAATCGCGATGACGACGAAGGTGACCTGATACGCCGACAGCAAGATCGCGGCATCGAGCTTGGAGAGGTCGTACTGCTCCGTGAAGATCGGCAGCAGCGGGAAGATCGCCAGATACAGCAGGCCGTCGATGAACATCGTCGTACCGACGGCGAGGCGGATCCGCTGCATCAGGCGAGTCTATCCCGGCCACGTTGGAGCTAGTGCGACAGCGACAGCTGGCGCGCGCGCGACCGCATGATCACAGCGACCGCAAGCAGAATCGCGACGGTGCCAGCGGCGAGTGCGTAGGCGGCGGTATCGGTGAAGGTCGTGGCGATCGGCGCGATGATCAGCGGAATCGCGGCAAACCCAGCCGACCAGACCATGTTTGGCAGTGCATTCGCTGTGCCGTGCGACAGGCCGAGGTCGTCGGCCGCTGCGGTCATCAGTGGGAAGACGCCCGTCATCAGGATCGGAAAGAACGGACCGATCAGCACGAGGATGGCCAGGACGCCCCAGTCCGGCAGCGGCAGGATCAACAGGGCGGGCATCAGGCCGAGGCCGATGCCACCCGTGATGGCTACGGGAAACGAGCCGACGCGTTCGCCGACGCGGCCGGCGATCTGCGAGGCGATGATCCCGAGCACCGCGCCCGCGCCGATCGCAATGCCAATCGTGGTCGAGCTGACGCCATTCGCGCCAAGGTGCAGTGGCGCCAAGAGGTCGACCGCCGCGACGCCAGCAGCATCGGCCAGCGAGAACGCGAGCGACGCAATCACGAGCGGGTGGCGGAGCAGTCGTCCCAGCGTGGTGTGCAGAGCAGGGTCGCGCGGCAGCTGAGCACCAGCGGGTGCCAGCAGCGTCGCGCCGAGGGCGACGACGCCGATCGCGCCGGCGATGCCAAAGGCGAGCGTGGTCGATGTCGCGCCGGCTAAGGCGCCGAGCAGTGGGCCGGCAACCGCGCCCGCCGACGTGACGCCCGAGACCATGCCCACCGCGCGCGAGCGACGCTCGGGCGGCGTGTTGCCCGTCATCCACGACATTGCGGCGGCCCACCCGACGCCGCCGCCCACGCCCTGCAGGAGGCGCGCGACGATGATCGTATTGGCGCTTGGTGCCCAGGCGAAGAGGACGGTCGCGGCGATGAAGAAGCAGATGCCGCCGATCACCACGCGGCGTGCACCAACCCGTCCGGCCAGCCAGCCCGCGGGCGTCGTGACCAACAGGAAGGTGATCGGATAGCCCGCCAGCAGCACGGCGGCCTGGAAGGTCGAGAGGTTGTACTGCTCGGCGTACCACGGCAGCAGCGGAATGATCGCGAGGTACAGCAGCGAGTCGACGAACATGGTCGTCGAGACGGCGAGGTAGAGCCGGCGCATTGCGGCAGTCTACGGGAGCCCTGATCACGCGGTCAGGCCACAGCGCGCGCCTGCGCCGGATACGATGCCGATACAGAAAGGCCGGAGGTCCGATGATCGCGCTGATGTTCTACTCCCCGCTGGTCGCCGACCAGATCAAGAGCCGTCGCAAGACGGTCACGATCCGGCTGGGCGACAAGAGCGGCAAGTACGAGAAGGGCATGATCGTCGCCGTGCTCGTGGGCCAGCGCTTCGGGCCGCGCGAGCGCGTCTTCGACGCCGTGATCGACAAGGTCGAGGTGAAGCCGCTCGGCGACGTCTCGCCCCGCGAGATGCAGCACGAGAACGCCTCGCTACGCACGCTCGACGAGTTCGTGGACTTCCTCCGCAAGCTGTACAACCGCGACGTCCGGGAGGACGACACCGTGACCGTGATCCACTTCTCGGAGATCCGCTGATGGCCCGCGTCGGGTGCATCGGTCTCGGCACCATGGGCGGCCCGATGGCCGGGCACCTCATGGATGCCGGCCATGAGGTCGCGGTGTGGAACCGGACCGCGGCGAAGGGCGACGACCTGGTCGCACGCGGTGCGCGCCGTGCGGAGTCGCCCGCCGACGCTGCGCGCGATGCCGACGTCGTCGTGACGTGCGTCTCCGACACGCCCGATCTCGAGGCGGTCGTCCTCGGCGATCACGGCGTGATCGAGGGCATTCGCGATGGCGCGGTGCTGCTGGACTGCTCGACCGTGTCGCCGAGTGCCGAGAAGATGCTCGCCGAGGCGCTGGCGGGTAAGGCAGTCGAGGTCGTTGACGCGCCGCTGTCGGGTGGTGCCGAGGGTGCCAAGAACGGCGTCTGCACCGCGTTCGTCGGTGGCTCCGAGGCGGCGTTCGCAACAGCGAAGCCGATCCTCGAGGCGTTCTGCAAGACGATCACGCACCTCGGTCCGACGGGCGCCGGCCAGGCGGCAAAGGCCGTCAACCAGATCATCATCAGCGGCACGTACGCCTCGGTCGGTGAGGGCCTCGCCTACGCCGAGAAGGCCGGTCTGCCGATGGAGGCACTCGTGGGGGCACTCTCCGGTGGCGCCGCCGATTCGTGGATCCTGCGCACGCGTTCGCCGAAGTACATCTCGCATGAGTACCCGGCCGGTTTCCGCACCGTGCTGCACCGCAAGGACCTAGGCATCGCGATCGACGAAGGCGAGGCAGTAGGTCTCGACCTGCGCCTCACCCGCATCGTCGCGGCCTGGCAGGACGCGCTGATCGCCGCGGGCTATGGCGAAGAAGACTCGTCTGCCCTTGGCCGCATCGGCCGGGGTGACGTACAGCCTGACTAGTTAGTCGTCATTGCCCGGCAGCTGAACGGGACCCTTGTCGGACGGCTCGGCCTTGCGCCGGATAGGTACCCCGAAGAGCTCGCCCTCCCGAAGCGGCTCACCGCACACGCGGCAGTCGACCTGCATGATCGACCGCATCGGCGCGTGGCAGGCCGGGCAGTCCTTGATCATCGGGCTGTTGCAGTCCGGGCAGGTATCGAGGTCGGGCGGCCCCTCAAGCTCCATGTAGCGCTTGGCGAAGCCGCACGTCCCGCAGAGGATGATCGCATCGCCGAGAACGCGTCGCTTGTCGTCCTTGTCCATGGCGACAGCGTACGGGGATCAACTTCCTCATGGGGTCAGACCCCGTCAGGAAGCGGTTCTCCTCTTGACTTCCGAGGGCACCCCGGCCAACGATGCATCGAATGGGCTGGCTCTACGTGATCTTCGGTGGCGCGCATCTGCTGCTCGGCCTCGGCCTGTTCGGCTTCGTCACGTGGATGATGCTCGGCAAGGGCGAGGACGACGTCGAGGAGTCCGACGGCGGCGGTGGCGGCAGCAACCTCCGCCCGCGCCCGTGGCGCCCCGGCCCGGGGCGTCCGCGCGGTCGTCGTGGCCCGGCGCGAGTCGTCGACGCCACGCGCAGTCGTCAGCCGGTCACGCGCCTCACACGCCAGCCGCGCTAAGCGTCTAGCCGCCGGCGAGATCGCGGCGCGCGAACTGCCACGCAGCGACGGCGAGTGGGATTGCTGCGTAGAGCGCCAGCACGACCCAGTCGCCCCAGGCGACGTCGCCTCGCTGCAGGAGCGGTGCGGGGTTGAACCAACCGAACGGCGAGATCTTGGCCAGCTCCTTCGTGGGGCCCCAGAGCGGCAGCAGGAAATTGCCGGCGTAGAGGATCACGACGATGCCGACGGTCCACGACAGCGCGCGGCCTCGCTCGGAGGAGAAGGCGCTGATGACGAACGCAATGCCGCCGAGTGCGAGCAGCAGCAGGCCGCCCTGCGCGCCGGCGAGCAGCATCCAACTCGCTTCCAGGTGCCCCATCGGTGACGTGAACGCGGTCGCGAGCAGGCACCCGAGCGCATAGGCCTCGCTGATGATCAGACAACCCACGACCAGGACGAGCAGGTGGGACAGGAACCAGGTGCGGCGGGCAATCGGCCGCGACAGCGCCAGGGCCAGCGATCCTGCCTCGAGCTCGCCGGCGATCGCGCGGATGCCAACGCCCACGGCGAAGAGTCCGCCACCGAGCAGGAAGATCGGGTGCTGGAATCCGATCGAGGCCCACTGTGCGAGCGGATCTAGCCCGATCAGATCGAGCAGGCCGCCGAATTGCTTGGCCTGCGCCTCGAGTTGCTTCGTAAAGACGTCGCTCGTCGCGAACACAGCGACGAGCAGGAAGCCCCAGGCGCCAATCAGCAGAATCTCGAGCGGCAGGCGCACACGCTGCTCACGCACAAGGCGGGCAATCAGCGGGCCATTCATGCGGTCGCCTCGTCGCGGTAGTAGTCCATGAACACGGTGTCGAGCGAGACCTCTTCGATCCGCACGTCGCGCACGTCGAGCGCGGCCAGTGCGGCGAGTAGCGGACGGACCTCGCCATGGTGCGTCAGCGTCACGCGGCCGCCGGTGCGGTCGACCAGCGTGCACCCCGGGAGGTCGACTGTCGCAGAGGCATCGGCGAGCTGGACGATCACGGTTCGTGCCTGCTGGTCGGACAGCTCGGCGATGGTGCCCTCGCCGATGATGCGGCCGTTGCGGATCATCGTGACGCGATCGCAGAGCGCGGCAACTTCGGCCAACACGTGGCTAGAGAACAGGATGGAGCGACCTGCATCGCGACGATCGCGCAACAGCTCGACCAGTCCGGCCAGGACCAGCGGATCGAGACCCTCGCCCGGTTCGTCGAGGATGAGCAGCGTCGGGTCGTGCTGAACGGCCTGGAGGACGCCGATCTTCTGGCGCATGCCCTTGGAGTACGTGCGCACCGGCCGAGCGAGGTCGGCGTCGTCCATGCGCAGCAGCGCGCAGGCGCGCTCGCGGAGCACTGGCTCACGTTGCGACAGCGCCGCGAAGTGATCCAGCAGCTCGGCACCGCGCATCCGGCCGTAGAGCCCGGGGTCCGACGGGAGGAAGCCGAGATCGGCCCGCACCTGATGGTCTCGCCGCGGATTACCGCCCAGCACCTCCACGGTGCCTGCGTCGGCCTGGAGGAGACCGACGAGAATGCGCATCGCCGTGGTCTTGCCGGCGCCGTTGGGGCCCAGGAAGCCGCGGATCTCGCCGGGCGAGACAGTCAGGTCGATCGCATCGAGCGCGGTGAAGTCGCCGAAGCGCTTGGAGACCCCGCGGAGCTGCGCGACTTCGGACATTCCCACCAGTATTCGCCATGCCCGTCGGTTCGGCCGCACTCTGCGGTCGGGGCGAAGGGGCGCTAGGGTACACCTACTTGCCGCTTCGACCCTGACGGAGGTCCTGCGATGGCGGTCGCGAGCACGATTGATGTGGTTATGCCCCAGATGGGGTCGAGTGTCACCGAGGGAACGATCTCGCGTTGGCTCAAGCAGGTGGGTGACACCGTGCAGGCCGACGAGACGATCGTCGAGATCTCGACCGACAAGGTCGACACGGAGGTGCCGTCGCCCGCCACGGGCGTGGTGATCGAAATCCTCGTTGCCGAGGGCGTGACGGTCGATGTGGAGACGCGCATCGCTGTGCTCTCGACCGACCTCTCTGCCACGCCCGCCGCTGCGGCACCGGTTGCCGCTGCGCCCGTCGCCGAGGCGCCTGCGCCCGTGGAGGCTGCACCCGTTGCTGCCGCACCGGTTGAGGCTGCGCCGGTTGCTGCCGCGCCAGCGCCCGTGGCTGCCGCGCCGGTGACGTCGGTCGAGGATGCCGAAGGCCGCGCGTTCGTCTCGCCGGTCGTGGCACGCATGCTCACCGAGCACGGCCTGGACATCACGCAGATCAGCGGTACGGGCCGCGGTGGTCGCGTAACGAAGAAGGACGTCGAGAACCATCTCGCCGCGCAAGCCTCGGGTGGTGCCCTGGCAGCGCCGTCGGCCGAGCCGACCGCCGTGGTCCCGCCCGCAGCCGCGCCGCCCGTACAGGCTGCTCCGCCCGTGCCCGCTGCGCCCGCCGCTCCGACGCCTATTGCTCCAGCCGCTCCGGCCGAGGCGACGACCGCCGGCGCCGGCGAGGAGATCTACACGTTCTCCCGCGTGCGTCAGGTCACGGCAAAGCACATGCGCGAGTCGATCGATACGGCCGCGCACGTCACGCAGGTCTGGGAGGTCGACCTCGGTCGCGTCACCGAGATCCGCAGCCAGCTCAAGCCGAAGTTCAAGGCGACGCACGGCGTGAACCTCTCGTTCCTGCCGTTCATCATGAAGGCCACCGTCGACGCACTCGCGTTGTGGCCCTGGATGAACGCCGAGGTCCGCGAGGGCGAGGCCGTCATCAAGCGCTATGTGAATCTCGGCATGGCTGTCGCCGTCGATGACGGCAAGGGCCTGCTCGTGCCGTCGATCAAGAACGCCGAGTCGCTCAACCTGCTCGGCCTCGCGCAGGCCGTCGCCGACTTCGCCGTGCGTGGTCGCAGCAAGAAGCTCGGCATCGACGACCTCACAGGTGGCACGTTCACGATCACGAATCCCGGTGTGTTCGGCTCGCTCTACGGCACGCCGATCATTCCCGTCGGCCAGGTCGGCATCCTCGATACCGGCGCGATCGTGCGCCGCCCGATGGTGATCAGCGGCCCCGAGGGCACCGAGGCGATCGCAATCCGCCCGATGATGTACATCTCGCTCAGCTTCGACCATCGTCTGATCGACGGCGCCTACGCGTCGCAGTTCATGGCGCAGGTCAAGCAGAACCTTGAGACCTGGGATGCGGAGGCGTTCGGGGCGTGAGCACCACCGCCGTGCCTGCGGCCTATCTGATGGATCTGCCGGGGCTGACGCCCTACGACGAGGGCCTGCACCTGATGCAGAACCTCGCGGGCGCCCGCAACCAGCAGGCGATCGCCGACGTGCTGATGCTGCTCGAGCACGAGCCCGTCGTCACACTCGGTACGCGCACCGATGTCGCCAGCGAGATTCCGCATCCAGCGCTTCTCGAGCAGCGGGGCATTCCCGTCGTCGAGGTCGCCCGCGGCGGTCGCGCCACGTATCACGGTCCTGGTCAGCTGGTCGGTTACCCGATCATCGATCTGGCGCCGATGGGCCGAGATCTGCGCGCGTACGTCCAGATGCTTGAGGGCGCGATGATCGACACGCTCGGCGACCTCGGCATTGCGGCGGAGGCGCGCGAAGGCGAGGAGCACACGGGCGTGTGGGTCGAGGACCGCAAGATCGCCTCGATTGGCGTGCACGTCGCCGCGTGGATCACCACGCACGGATTCGCGCTCAACCTCGATTGCGACCTCGAGCCATTCGACCTGTTCGTCGGCTGTGGACTGCAGGAGACGCGCTACACGACTGCGTCGCTCGAGGCTGGCCGGCCAATCACCCGCGCCGATGCACAGCCGCTGCTCTTGGCGCGGCTTGGTGAACGCTTCAACCGCGCCTGGGAGGTGCTGCCCGGATGATCCGCGGCTACCGCTTCACGATCTTCGCGAGCGATCTCACGCGCTCGCGCTACTTCTACGAGCAGCAGCTCGGCTGCCGCATCGACAACGTCACCGAACTCGGCTTCACCGCGCATCGTGACGACCTGGAGTTCGTCGTCGAGGGTGGGGCCAAGCGTCGCAAGCTCGGCAAGGGGTGGCTGGGCGAGGCGGGTCTCTACATCACGATCGTGGCCGACGACTTCGATGTGTTGCTGGCGGAGCTGCAGGAGCGCGACGCGCCGTTCCTCGACGACGTCAACGAGCTGCCCGACGGCAAGCGCGTGACGGGTCTCGCCGATCCCGACGGCGTGCTGTTCGAGGTTCGGGAGGCCTGACGTGCCCTGGGGCCCGGAGGCGAAGACTCGCCCGGACTGGATGCGCGTACGCGCGGCGAGCCCCGGTTCCCGCTTTCAGGAGCTGAATGGCATCGTCCGCGAGAACGGCCTCACCACCGTCTGCGAAGAGGCCGGCTGTCCGAACATCGGGGAGTGCTGGGGACGTGGCACGGCGACGTTCCAGATCCTCGGCGACACCTGCACGCGCGCCTGTCGCTACTGCGCCGTCAACAGCGCCAAGCGCGGCGAGGACGTCGATCCGCTCGAGCCGGCGAAGCTTGCTGCTGCGTGCGAGCGCATGGGACTCAAGCACGTCGTCATCACCAGCGTCGATCGTGATGACCTGCCCGATCTTGGCGCATCGCACTGGGCGCAGACGATCCGTGCGCTGCGACGCCGTAACCCCGAGCTGCAGGTCGAGGTGCTCGTGCCCGACTTCCTCGGCGATGAGGATCGAGGAATGCTGACGGTGCTCGAGGCCGAGCCACACGTCTACAACCACAACATCGAGACGGTGCGTCGGATCCAGCCGAAGGTGCGCATCAAGGGCGACTACGACCGCGCGCTGCACATCCTGCGCCGCGCCAAGGAACTGTGGGCGGAGCACTACCCCGAGCGCGGGCCGCTGCTGACGAAGAGCGGCATCATCGTCGGCATGGGAGAGACGGACGACGAGGTCGTCGAGACGCTGCGCGACCTCCGGGCGTACGACGTGGACGTGGTCACGATCGGCCAGTACCTGCAGCCCAGCGAGAAGCACCTGCCGCTCGAGCGCTGGGTGCCGCTCGACTCGTTCCGTCGCTTCCGCGAGGCCGGCATGGAGCTCGGCTTCGGAAGCGTCTTCGCGGGTCCCCTCGTGCGCTCGAGCTACCGCGCCGAAGAGCAGCGTCTCGCCGCCGAGGGCGGTAGCCGCGTCGTGGCCTACTAGACTCCCCGCGTGATGATTCGCCTTCGCCTCGCCCCACTGCTTCTGCTCGCCCTCGTTGCTGCCGTGCTCGCCGGCTGTGGTTCGGAGAGCTCCTCGCGCAACGCGTCCGGCGCCTACGCGCAGCTGACGTCCGCTACGAACGATTTCGAGAACCAGGGCGCCAAATTCGCGTTGGCGCTTCAGGACTGCACCAACCAGGCCAAGGACAACGCCGCGGCAGCCGCCTGTGCGCAGCAGGCGCTGCAGAAGCTGGCAACGCACTGGGCGCCGATCGGCGCGGCCTTGACGGTGCTCGACAACGTCGCCAGCGGCGGGTGCAAGCAGGCGGTGCAGAAGGCCGTCGATGGCGCCACCCTGCTCAGCGGCAAGGATGCGAGCATGCCGACAACCACGCAGGCCGTCGAGGCGCTCACGACACAGGTAACCAACGACATGCAGCAGTTCTCGCAGAACATCGAGCAGGCCGCCTCGGCCTGCAGTTAGGCGCTCGGGCTAGCCGACGCTGAGGCCGACGGCCTCGGGCTGCACGGCGTGCACCACGGCGGTCGGCGCGATCTCGCGCACGACCGCGGCCACCTGCTCCGTCGCGTCGGCGCTGCACCACACGAGGACCGACGGACCCGCTCCTGACAGGGTGACGCCGAGTGCGCCGAGCTCTGCGCTGCGGGTACGCAGCGCTGCGAACGTCGGCATCAGCGGCTCGCGAGCATCCTGGTGGAGGCGGTCGGTGAGCGCGGTCGAGATGTCGTCGAGCGCGCCGGTGTGGAGCGCGTGCACGAGCAGCGCACTGTGCTGGACGTTCCATACCGCGCTGCCACGGGGCACGTCGGGCGTCAGCGCTGCGCGTGCGTCCTTGGTCGCCACGCGCTCATCAGCGACGGCCACGACCAGGCCGAGGTTCATGGGCGGATCGATGCGACGGGCGATGGCGGGGTCGCCCGCGGCAATGGTGATGCCACCGAGCACGCTAGCCGCGACGTTGTCGGGATGGCCCTCGATGGCGGAGGCGCGCAGGATCAGGCTCGCCATGTTCAACTCGCGGCCGCGCAGCACGTCGGCGGCGGCCAGCGCCGCCACGATTGCCGCGGCCGACGAGCCGCAGCCGGCGCCAAGCGGGATGTCGTTGCGGATCTCGATCGCGAGGTCGCCGCCGCGCTCGTCGAGCTCGGTCAGCAGGGTCGAGACCACGAGGTTGGAGGCGTCGGCCGGCAACACGTTTGCGCCCTCACCGGACACGCGTACGCTCAGGGGCCCGGGGCGACGCTCGGCCTCGACGCGCAGCCGAAACGGCAACGCAATGGCGAGGCAGTCGTAGCCAGGACCAAGGTTCGCGGACGAGCCGGGAACATCGACGATTGCGCGAGACTCGGCCACGGGCAGGAGCCTAGTGGATCGGTACGCGGCGCCTCGCTAATCCACGCGCGAAGACATGTGGCGAACCCCATTCCCTTTCGCGCGGAATGGCACTAGGATCGGCAACACGGGCCCCGCTCCGCTGGGCCGGGAGGAGGAGACAACGATGGGCGAGACCATCACCGTGACCGTCAATGGCACGGCGCATACTGCCGAGGTTGAGCCTCGGACCCTGCTCGTGCACTTTCTGCGCGAGCAGTTGAACCTGACGGGTACGCACATCGGCTGCGACACGTCGACGTGTGGCTGCTGCACCGTACATCTGGACGGTGAGACCATCCTGTCGTGCTCGACGCTCGCCATCCAGTGCGATGGCCGCGAGGTGCGTACGGTCGAGGGGCTGCAGGCCGCCGACGGCACGTTGCACCCGATCCAGCAGGCCTTCCACGAGAACCACGGCCTCCAGTGCGGCTACTGCACGCCCGGCATGATGATGGCTGCCGTCGGCATCATCGAGCAGCAGCCAAACGCCTCGGATGATGAGATCCGTGAGGCACTCGAGGGCAACCTCTGCCGCTGCACCGGCTACCAGAACATCGTCGCGAGCATCCGTACTGCGTCCGAACAGATGGCGAGGAGCTGATCATGGCTGTCGACTACACGACCCAGGCTGCGGGCGGCATCGGCGATGCCGTGCTGCGCAAGGAAGATCGCAAGTTCGTCACGGGCGAAGGCCGCTACGTGGACGATCTCAAGCTGCCCGCCATGCTGCACGCTGCGTTTGTGCGCTCGCCGTTTGGCCACGCGCGCATCACGTCGATTGACGCCGCTGCCGCGCTCGCCCTGCCCGGCGTCCACGCAGTGCTCACCAACGAGTCACTCCCGGTCGAGACCGGCGTGCTCAGCGCGTCGAACCCGGGGGGCGATGTGCGCCACCCCGAGCAGGCCATCCTCGCCAAGGAGTTTGCCCGCTACGTCGGCGAGCCCGTCGCCATGGTGATTGCGGACGATCGCTACTTGGCCCGCGACGGTGCCGATCTCGTGCACGTCGAGTACGACCCCCTCCCGGTCGTGGTCGATGCCGAGAAGGCCCTCGAGGACGGCGCGCCGCTCGTGCACGCCGAGTACGACAGCAACCTCGTCAAGACGCTCGAGCACGTCACCGACGGCTTCGACGACGCAATGGCGAAGGCGCCGAAGGTGCTCAAGCTGCGCGTCGACAACCAGCGCCTGACGCCGACCGCCATGGAGACTCGTGGGTGCATCGGCGACTGGCAGGAGGCCACCGGCGAGGTCACGCTCTACACCTCCACGCAGGTCGCGCACTTCGTCCGCACGTTCGTCAGCATCGTCTGTGGCACGTCCGAGGCGAAGGTCCGCGTGGTTACCCCCGACGTGGGTGGTGGCTTCGGGGCCAAGCTGAATACGTACCGGGAGGAGTTCGCCGTCTGCGCTGCGTCGCACGCTGTCGGGCGCCCGGTCAAGTGGATCGAGGACCGCACCGAGGCGGGTGTCGCAACCATCCACGGCCGCGCGCAGGTGCAGTACTACGAGGTCGGTGTCACCGACGAGGGCAAGATCGTGGCGCTCAAGTTCGATGCCATTCAGAACAACGGCGCCTACAACCAGCTCCTGACGCCGTCGATCTCGCACCTCACGCTGTTCATGGTGCCGGGGCTCTACGACATTCAGGACATCTCGATCCGGATCCGGCAGGCGTTCACGAACACGACGCCGACCGACGCCTATCGTGGGGCAGGACGCCCGGAGGCCACGCACGGCATCGAGCGCCTGATGGATGCGATCGCCGACGAGCTCGGCATCGACGCTGCGGAGGTTCGCCGCCGCAACTTCATTCAGCCGGAGCAGTTCCCGTACACCTCGGCGACAGGGCTCAGCTACGACTCGGGCTCGTACGACGCCAATCTCGATCTGGCGCTCGAGCTGTCGGACTACGCCACCTTCGAGGCGCGTCGAGCCGAGAGCGAGAAGAACGGCAAGTACCGCGGCATCGGGCTCTCAACGTACGTCGAGGTCTGCGGCCTCGCCCCGAGTGCCGTTACCGCGGCGCTTGGCATCGGCGCTCCTGGTTGGGAGCACTCCACGGTGCGTCTGCACCCGACCGGCAAGGCGACCGTCATCACGGGTACCTCGCCGCACGGGCAGGGTCACGCGACGAGTTGGTCGCAGATCACCCAGACCGAGCTCGGTATCCCGTTCGAGGACGTCGAGGTGATCCACGGTGATACGGCCTTCCAGCCGTACGGGCTTGGCACCTACGGCTCGCGCTCACTCGCTGTGGGTGGCATTGCGCTGTACCGCTCGCTCGGCAAGGTGCGCGAGAAGGCACGCGAGCTTGCCGCGCACCTGCTCGAGTGCTCGGTCGACGATATGGAGTGGACCGGCACGGCCTGGCAGGTGAAGGGTTCGCCGGATCGCTCCAAGACGATCCAGGAGCTCGCGTACGCGGGCTGGACGTCGGCGTCGCTGCCGGAGGGCATCGAGCCGGTGCTCGAAGCCACGACCTTCCACGATCCGCCGAACTTCACGTTCCCGAGCGGCACGCACGTGTGCGAGGTCGAGATCGATCCGGAGACGGGTCGCGTCACGGTCGTCAACTACACGGCAGTCGACGACTGCGGCAACGTGATCAACCCGCTGATCGTGGATGGGCAGGTCCACGGCGGCATCATCCAAGGCCTTGGCCAGGCGCTCTTCGAGGAGACCGTCTACGGCGCGGATGGGCAGATGCTGACTCCGACGTTGGTCGAGTATCTGGTGCCCAGTGCCGCCGACGTTCCGTCGATGACGCTGGCCCGCACCGTCACCCCGTCGCCCTCGAACCCGCTGGGCGTCAAGGGCATCGGCGAGGCCGGCACGATCGGCGCCTCGGCGGCGATCGTCAACGCGGCGGTCGACGCACTGTCGGGCCTCGGCGTCCGGCACATCGACATGCCGATGCAGCCGGCGCGTATCTGGAACGTCATGCAGGAGGCGAAGTCGTGATTCCGTCCACGCTCGAGTACACGAAGGCCTCGTCGATCGACGAGGCGGTTGCCGCCGTCGCGGCAGGTGCACGCCCGCTCGCGGGTGGCATGTCCCTGATGCCGATGATGAAGCTGCGTCTGGCTGCGCCCGGTGCGGTTGTCGACCTCGGTGGCGTTGCGGAGCTCGTGGGTATCTGCGAGGACGGCGACGAGATCGCAGTCGGCGCAATGACGCCGCATCGCGTCGTCGCCGCCGATCCGCTGATCGCACAGCACTGCCATGTCGTTGCGCAGGCTGCGGCCGGCGTCGGCAGCATGACGATCCGCAACCGCGGCACGATCGGCGGCTCGCTCGCCCATGCGGATCCGCATGGCGACCTGCCTGCGGCTGTGCTCGCCGCGGGTGGCGCAGTCATCGTCCGTGGACCGAGCGGCGAGCGCCGCATTGGCCTCGACGACCTGATCAGCAGCTACCTGACCACGACGCTCGCCGACGACGAGCTAATCACCCAGGTGCGCTTGCCGAAGGGCGCGGGGCAGTCGGCGTACGCCAAGTTCCATCGCCGCGCGATCGACTGGTCGATCATCGGCGTCGGGGTCAGCGTCGGGACAGACGGCGTGCGCGCCGCGGCCACCGGTGTGGGCGATCGTCCGATGCGTCTCGAGGGCTTCGAGGCCGTGCTCAACGGCGGCGGCTCCCTCGCCAACGCAATCGCCAAAGCGGCTGATGGTCTATCGCCGACGGCCGATCTCGACGGCTCGACGGAGTACAAGCAGCACCTCGTCGGCGTCCTCGCCGGACGCGCGCACACCGAGGCCAGCAGCAGGTAATCGGCACGGGGTCGGGCTCGTTCGTGAGCCCGACCCCGTACGATTCGCCGGTACCCGGAACTCTCGGAGGACCCCATGCTCGAAGGCAAGCTCGCTCTTATCGCCGGTGTCGCGAACAAGCGCTCGATCGCGTGGGGTATCGCAGAAGAACTGCACCGGCAGGGCGCGAAGCTCGCCTTCACCTACCAGGGTGAGCGCGTCGAGAAGAACGTCCGCGACCTCGCGGCAACCGTCGGTTCCGACATCTGCGTCGAGATGGACGCCCGTGACGACGCCTCGATCAAGGCTGGCTTCGACACCGTCGTTGGACAGCTCGGCGGGCTCGACATCCTCGTCCACTCGATCGCCTTCGCGCAGGCGCACGACCTGCAGCAGCGCTTCATCGAGACCAAGCGTGAGGACTTCTGGCTTGCGGTCGACGTCTCGGCCTACTCGCTGGTGGCGATGGCGCGCGAAGCCGAGCCGCACATGGAAGCCCGTGGCGGTGGCTCGATCGTGACGATGACGTACCTGGGCGGCGAGCGCGCGGTGCCGGGCTACAACGTGATGGGCGTCGCCAAGTCGGCGCTCGACTCGTCGATGCGGTATCTCGCCGCTGACCTCGGCCCGAAGAACATCCGCGTCAACGCGGTCTCCGCCGGCCCGGTGCGCACGCTCGCCGGCCGCTCAATCCCGGGCTTTACGACGATGGAAGAGCTCGTGCTGCAGCGCTCGCCGCTCCAGCGCAACGTGGATCAGGGCGACGTCGGCAAGGCCGCCGCGTACCTGCTCGACGCCGAGAACGTGACCGGTACCGTCGCCTACGTCGACGCCGGCTATCACGCGATGGGGCTGTAGTCGCCTAGCTGACGGTGAACGACCCGCGCATCTGGGTCGAGTGCGCGGCGTTCCCGTTAGAACAGGGTTGGGTCCTGCTCGGTACCGGCGTAGAGCGCCGCCACGTCAAGCACGACGCATTCCACGTTGCGGCGCTCGGCCAGCTTGCGGGCCTGCGGGGCGAAGTCCGGCGCCAGCACGATCGCACGGGCACCCGCGTAGGCGGCGTCCTTCTCGATGTGCTCGCGGTAGCGGACGACCTGTTCGACGGCGGCGACGACGGCCTTCACGCGCTTCACCTCGACGAGGACGATGCGGCCCTCGGCGTCTTTGGCCAGGAAGTCGACGGGGCCGACGTCGGTGGAGCGCTCGCGCTCGAGAATCTCGAGGCCCTCCTCGATCAGGTCGGGCGCCCGTTCGAGCAGGGCGTGCAGCTCGAGCTCGCGGCCCTCACGCTCCAGCACCGCGTTGTCCTCGAGGCCATGCGCGTCATCGGCAATCACCTGCTCGACCTCGATCATCAGCACCTCGCCGGTCTCGGGGCGGCGCACGGTGATCAAGCCATCCTCCTCGGTCAGCGCCGTCGGTCCCGACATGTAGTTGATCGGCTTGAAGCCCTTCGGGCCGTGCACGCAGACGGAGCCGTCGTCCTTGAAGATGATGATGCGGTCGCCGCTGGCGAGGCGCGTGGTCAGGCGACCCGAGTACCCGATCGAGCAGCGGGCGACGAGAACGCGCACGGGCTAGCTGCGCGAGCCGTAGTTCTTCGAGGCGTAGTCGGCGAAGGCCTCGCCGCTTTTGATCGCCTCCCACCACGCGCGGTTCTCGCGGAACCACTCAACCGTTAGTGCGAGACCCGTATCGAAGTCGGTCAGGCGCTCCCACCCGATGCCGCGGAGCTTCGTGCAGTCGAGCGCGTAGCGGCGGTCGTGGCCGGGGCGGTCCGCGACGCTCTTCAGCGTATTCGGATCGGCGCCCGTCAGCTCGATGATCTTGCGCGCCGTCTCGATGTTCGGCACCTCGTGCTCGGCGCCCACGTTGTAGGCCTCGCCGGCCTCGCCGTGGTGGAAGACGAGATCGATCGCGGAACAGTGATCCTCGACGAACAGCATCTCGCGGACCTGCATGCCATCGCCGTAGAGCGGGAGGTCCTTGCCGTCGAATGCGTTCGTCGTGAACAGCGGGATCAGCTTCTCGGGGAACTGGTACGGGCCGTACGTGTTCGAGCCACGCGTGATCGACGCATTGAGGCCGAAGGTGCGCGCGTACGACTGCACGAGCAGATCGCCGGCGGCCTTCGAGGCGGCGTACGGGCTCGACCCGTGCAGCGGGTCGTCCTCCTTCGAGCGGTGCGGTGCGTCGACGTCACCGTAGACCTCGTCGGTCGAGACCTGCAGGTAGCGCAGGTCGTGCTGGCGGGCGTGGTCGAGCAGCCGCTTGGTGCCGAAGACGTTGGTGGTGATGAACTCGTCGCCACCCATGATCGAGCGGTCGACGTGGCTCTCGGCGGCAACGTTGATGATGCCGTTGACACCCTCGGCGGCACGCGCGACGTCATCGGCGTTCGCGATGTCACCGTGGACGAAGGTGTAGCGCGCGTCGTTCTCGAGGTCGCGCACGTTCTCGGGGCGGCCGGCGTACGTGAGCAGGTCGATGTTGACGACGTGCAGGTCGGGGTGCTCGCGCAGCAGGCGCCGCACGAGATGCGAACCGATGAAGCCGCAGCCGCCGGAGACGAGGACCTTGTTCATGCGACGAATCCTGCCATGCAGGCCTCCACGCCTGCGCGCCACGGGGGCAGCAGCGGCGTGTCGTCGAATTCGGAGGCCAGCACCGAGTAGGCGGGGCGGCGAGCGGGCGTGGGGAACTCGTCGCTCGTGGCGCCGTCCACGACGGTGCTGCGGCCGGCAGCCGCGAGCACGGCCTCGGCCCACTCGCGGCGCGTGGCGGCGCCCGAGCCCGCGATGTGGCGAATGCCCGGCGGTACCTGGTCGGGCAGCGCGAGCAGCAGCGGGGCGAGGTGGCCGGCGTACGTCGGGCTGCCACTCTGGTCCTCGACGACGCGCAGCGTGTCGCGCGTCTCGGCGAGGCGCATGATGAGCCGCGGGAAGTTCGTGCCCTCCTCGTCGTACACCCACGCGGTGCGGACGACCCAGGTGCCGTCCGGATACGCCTCGAGCGCGGCGCGCTCACCGAGCAGCTTCGTCTCGCCGTAGAACGAGATCGGGCCAACAGTGTCTGATTCGAGGTACGGCTCGCGCTTGGTGCCAGCGAAGACGAAGTCGGTCGAGAGCGTGACGAGTCGCGCACCGACGGCCTTGGCGGCCTCGGCCACATGGCGGTTGGCATCGACGTTGGCGCGCGTCGCGCCCTCCTGATCGGTCTCGGCACCGTCGACGTCGGTCCAGGCGGCGGCGTGCAGGATCAACTCGGGACGGTGCTGCTCGACCGCGGCCAAGACGGCAGCGGCGTCGGTGACGTCAAGCTCAGCGTGTCGCAGCCCGATGCCGCGATCGCCCAGCTCGCGCAGGGCGGCACGGCCGACCTGGCCGCCCGCACCCGTGACGAGCACGGTCATCCGTCCATCACGTCCCGGGCGGAGAGGATCGGCGAAGCGGTCGACCAGAGGTGCATGACGCGCTCGTCGTTCCACGGGAACGTGTTCTCGTCGTCCGGGTTGTACTCGTGTGTCACGTGGTAACAGAACAGGCAATCCGTCAGCGACTCGTAGCCGTGCGCGGTGCGACCCGGCACGTAGACGGCGCACGGGTTGTCGTCGCCGATGTCGATGCTCCACGCGGTGCCGTGCGTCGGCGAATCCTCGCGGCGGTCGAACAGCACGACGCGCACCATGCCCTGGGCGCAGAAGAAGAGGTCGTCCTGGCCGAGCTCATGGAAGTGCAGGCCGCGGATCACGCCCTGGCGCGAGTAGACGATGTTCGTCTGCATGCTCGGCTTGCCGCCGAGCTCGCGGAACCACGACTCCTTGCGCGCCTCGAGGAACCAGCCGCGGCTGTCCTCATGCTTCGTCAGCGGTACGACGAGCGCACCATCGATCGGCGTGGTCTGCGGCGTGGGACTCACAGGATCTCGATGCGCGAGCCGTCGCCGACCAGCAGGCGGTTCGCGGAGCGGATGGCATCGGAGCGGCGGATCTGGCAGTCGGCGCCGATCAGCGAGTCCTCGATGCGGGTGTCGATGCCGATGATGCTAGAGCGCTCCAGCAGAATCGCGTGCTCCATCTCGGCGCGCTCGACGTGCGCGTCCTCCGAGATCGCCGAGTACGGGCCGATGTACGCGTCGCGCACGGTCGCGCCCGCGCAGATCACCACCGGCCCGCGGATGTGGCAGCGCTCGACGGTGGCGCCGGCCTGAATGACGACGCGGCCCTCGATCTTGGAGTCGACCACGGTGCCCTGGATGTCGGTGTCGATCGCGTCGAGCACGAGGCGATTGGCCTCGAGCATGTCGACGAGCTGCCCCGTGTCCTTCCACCAGCCGGTCACGACGTGCGGCTCGACGCGCAGGCCGCTATCGACGAGGCCCTGGATGGCATCGGTGATCTCGTACTCGCCCCGCCACGACGGCTCGAGCTGCTTGGCGGCGGCGAAGATCGAGCTCGTGAAAAGGTACACACCCACGAGCGCGAGGTCGCTCTTGGGCTCCTTCGGCTTCTCGACCAGCTGCTTGACAGCACCGGTCTCGTCGAGCTCGGCGACGCCGTACTCGGACGGGTTCGGCACGTGCTGGAGCAGGATCATGGCGTCGGCGTCGCCGGCCCGGAACTTGTCGACGAAGCCCGCGACGCCATCGCGCAGCAGGTTGTCGCCGAGGTACATGCAGAAGGCGCTGTCGCCGATGAACTCCTCGGCCGTTAGGACGGCGTGGGCCAGGCCGCGCGGCGCATCTTGCGGGATGAAGGTGACCTCGAGGCCAAATTGCGAGCCGTCGCCGACCGCAGTGCGGATCTCGTCGCCCGTGTCGCCGATGATGATGCCGACCTCGGTGATGCCGGCGGCGGCCATCGCCTCCAGCCCGTAGAAGAGCACGGGCTTGCCGGCAACCGGCACCAGCTGCTTGGCGCGGGTGTGGGTGATGGGGCGCAGACGCGTTCCCGCACCACCCGACAAGACGAGTCCCTTGACCTCCATTGCCGCAAGCCTACAGGGCTGGCGCGGTCGCCGGCGCTATGCGCCGCCCTTCGGCAGCAAGACGGTCAGCAGGTGCTCGATGCCCTCGAGGTGCTCGCGCATCGCGACGCGCGCGGCGTCGCGGTCGTGGGCCTCCAACGCGGCCAGAATGCGGCGATGCTGGGTCTGCGAGTTGATCATCGACTCCTCGGAGCGCGGCACGGCGTTGAGGACATCGCTGAGTGCCGCCTGCGTGTCGGTAATCGCGGTGACGAGGTCGGGCGAGCCGGCGATCGCGGCCAGCGCGATGTGAAAGCGCGAGTCGATGCCGCGGTAGGTGACGTAGTCAGAGAGGTGAAAGCCGCCCATCTCGTCGACGAGCTCGGCCAGACGCTCGCGCTCGGCGGCCGTCGAGCGCTCGGCGGCGAGCTCGGCGGCACCGGTCTCGAGGATACGCCGGTAGCGCAGCAGTGCGGCGAGCTCCTCGCCACGCAGATCGCGTACGCCGTCCTCGGGCGGGCGATCCTCGTCGGAGGGCAGCGTCTCGCAGACGAACGTGCCGCCGCCACGACCGCGCCGCGCCTCGAGGTAGCCCGACTCCTGCAGCACGCGTAGGGCCTCGCGCACGGTCGAACGGGACAGCGCCAGGTGCTGGGCGAGGTCGCGTTCGCTCGGCAGCTGCTCGCCGGGTGTCAAGAGGCCCATCCGGATGGCGCGGCCGAGGCGCTCGACGGTCTGTTCGAACGCATTGGCCGTGCGAACCGGTGCGAAGACGCCGTTGAGCTCGTCGCTGAGGGGGTTGTCCGGGTCGACGGCCATGCGGGCGACGCTACCAGACCGAGGCGGTCAGATGTCCGTCGCGGTTGTCAGATGCTCGGTCGAGCCGAGTTGCTTGAGGTCGGCACGACGACGGCCGTGGCGATCGACGCGCACGACGACGTCGGTCAGGCTCGCGTTGCCGACGAACAGGGAGAACGAGTCAGGCGCGTCGGGCGGAATCTGCATCGACCAGCGCAGAATCCCCTGCGTGGTGCCCGCGTGCGAGACGACGAGGGGGTTGCCACCGGCCTGCCAGACCGCTTCGGCGGCCTCGCCTGTGCGCTGCCAGAAGGCGCCGATCGTCTCGCCATCCCAGGCCGCATCGTGCGGGTGCCAGATGTCGTCGTACGGCGCCAGCTCGATCATCTCGGCGAGGGTGAACGGACTGAGCGCTCCGCTGCCGAATTCCATCAGCCTCGGATCGGTCTCGATCGGGAGCCCGAGCGCATCCGCGCAGGCCTGTGCGGTCTGCTGGGCACGCACGGCAGGGCTGGCGACGATGCGGTCGGGCTGCGGCGAGCGTGCGGCGACGGCACGGCCAAGATCCTGCGCCTGGCGCAGACCGATCTCGGTCAGTGGATCCTCGGCGGTCCAGCGGTGGTCGGGGCCGCTGGTGGCCTGGCCGTGGCGGGCGAGCAGCAGTCGGGTGTGCATCAGGCGTCGTCCTTCGCCAGGGAGGGGGCGAGCGCAATCGCGGCCGCCACGAGCAGGCCGGCGAGCGGATACACGAACCCGGAGGTCTGGAAGTAGCGGGCGATCCACGCGAGGATCAGAAACGACAGCGCGAAGCCGAGTGCGGCGCGCCACGGCGTGGGCGCCAGCCACTGGCGGCGCAGCGCGATCAGCGTGAGCGGGAGCCAGATCACGAGTGCGAGCAGGATGAACGGGTACGACCCGTCGCGCACGACGACATGGAGGTCGACGAGGATGCCACTCAGGCCGTAGCCGACGATGCGGTACGCGCTGGTGCCGTAGACGAGCGTGTCGTCGATGAAGGCGGTTGGCCCCCAGAGCAGGAACGGCAGCACGACCACGGCGGTGACGCCCACGAGCCATGCACCGGCGCGCACGAGCGCGTCGCGGCCGCCCGCCTGCCACGCGGCAACGGCGAGGAACGGAATCGCCACGAAGGCGTACTGCTTCTCCACCAGCGCGAGAGCCACGAGCGCGCCGGTCCAGCCCCAGCGGCCCTTCAATGCGAGCGCGAAGGCCAGCACAAGCGCGAGCACGACGGGGGCATCGAGGATCCCGAACCACGTACTGCGCAGCAGCAGTGGATTGGCGGCCAGGAGCGCGCCGACGCCGAGGCGCAGCTCGAGCGGACCGGGCAGCAGCAGCGCAGCGGGGATCAGCGCGAGCGCGAACAGCAGCATCAGGATCCGCACGTCGCCGAGCGGCCCCGGCAGTGCGGCGCTGACGGCACCGATCACTGGCAGGCCCGGGAAGTACGCAAGGTGCTTGAGCGCGACGGTCTCGACGCGCCCGTCGGTGACGGGCGTGCCGTCGAGCGAGTAGATGCGCTCGAGACCGGTGCCCGTGTAGTCGACGCCGTAGGGGTTGTCGCCGTGGATGATGCGATTGCCGGCCAGCTCGACCTGGTACGCCGCGTCGTTCGTGTGGAACCACGGCGACGTGCCCTCGCGCAGGCCGATCTGCAGCAGCGTGGCGGGTACGAGCAGCGCGGCCACGACGCCCACGGTGGCGATGATCAGCAGGACGCGTCGCAGTGGCTCGCGCTTCGGCAGCACGAGTGCGAGCACCGCGACCAGGACACCCGCAAGCAGGGCGGGTGCTCGAACGATGCCCAGATCCCACTGTCCGTCAGCCGCGCGCACGAGTGGGCCGAGCAGGCCGCCGGTCGTCGCGTCCGGCGCCACAAACGCCCACGCGTCCACGCCGAGCCACGGCACGTCGATCAGCACGAGGCCGATCAGGACGCCAAGCAGCGCCAGGCCGAGGCGTTCGCGGGAGAGCGTCACAGTCCCCGCCTCGCGATCCAGTCATCCGGCTCGGGCTCGAGCTCGAGCGGAAACAGCCCTGCGCCCGCAGCCAGCAGCGCCGCGATCACCCACATCGAGGGGTCGGCGAAGAAGTTGTCGTAGAACAGGGCGTGGACGAAGATCGTCGCGAAGAGCGCAGCCAGAATGATGTGCGTCGGCCGATCCGCGTCGGGGCGGCGATGGCGGATCGCCCAGAGGACGCTGAGCAGCACCGCGAGCAGCGCCAAGGTACCGAGGATGCCGAGCTCCGCTGCCGAGCCGGCGATGACGTTGTGTGGTGCCGCCTTCTTCTTATCGGTCGCCGTCGCGAAGGCCCCGAGACCGCTGCCTTCGACGGGATGCGCCTCGAAGAGGTCGATGGAGCGCGTCACAAGGCCGAGGCGCGCGCTCGATGCCTTCTGTGCAGGCTCGTGCAGCAGATGCCGGCCCTGTGGGGTGGCGAGCGCGCCGATCGCGACGATCACGATGATCGCGCCGATGCCGATCACGGCCTTCCAACGCCAGACGACGCAGGCGATCACGAGGATGCCCGCCGAGAGCGCGACAAGGGACGACTGCGAATACGACGTGGCCAGGCCGAGGAAGATCGGGACCGCGACGAGCGCGGGGAGCAGCAGCAGCTTGCGCGGGCGCGCGAGTGCCAGCAGGCCGACGATCGCCACCAAGGCGAGCGCCTCGACGCGGCCGAACAGACTCGGGTCGAAGAGCAGCGAGTTGGTGCGGAAGAACCCGCCGTACGCATTCGTGCGCATCAGCTTCTCGTTCCAGAAGATGTCGTGCGTGTGCCACTGCCAGATCGCGACGAACGCGAGAATGGTGGCGGCGCCGATCAGCAGCCACGGCAGGACCTTCGTCAGCGGCGGCAGCGGCAGCAGCGTTCCGGTCAGGGCAGCCAACAGGCCGAGCGGGAGGGTGAAGGCAACAACCGCATACGCCGTGGCGTCGCGATCGGCAGTCCAAGCCAGGCTGGCGGCGGCGATCACGACATACCCCGCAAGGGCGTACCCGACGTAGCCGAGCCGGTTCGGCGGAGCATTCCCCCGCAGGGCGTGCAGCACGAGGGCGATTGTCCCAGCCGCCAGCACGAGATAGAGCGGCAGCAAGTGGTCGGTCGGACTTGGCGGGTTGCGCAGTGGGATACGGAGGCCGATCACCAGCGCGATGGGCGGGACGAGCCACGGATACCGTATGAATACGAGGGTCAGTACCGCCAGCGCGACGACGCCCGCGACCACGCCAACACCAAGCAGCGCCGGTCGATCGAGCAGCGTGTGCGCCTGCGAGGTGCGCGACAGGACCAGCGGCACGCCACCGACTCCCGCGAGCACCGCGCCGACCACGCGCAGCGGCGTCGAGCTGGTGCACAGCAGCACCGCCACGCCAAGCGCCGCGACGACGCCTGCAATCGGAATCAGGATCCCATCCACCCGCGACCAATCATCGCAGACGGTCGTCAGTCGGTGGTGGCAGGTGCCTGGCGGCGCGAGACCGCGAGCAACCAGCCGAAGGCACCAGCCGTGGCGATCGCAGCCGTACCGACCGCGACATGCAGCAACGTCAGGTACCACGGCAGCTGCGTACGCCACTGCCACTCGCCGACGATCACCTGCAGCGTGACGAGCAGCACCAGCGCCCACGCAGCTCGCGTGACCGCACGCGGCGGCTGGAGCACGCGCGACAGCACGATCAGCATCACCGCGATCGCGACGATGAAGCTCGCGGCGACGCGCACGTGGACGTAGACGGCATCGAGCAGATTCCACAGGCGCGGCACGTTGTCGCTGCCCGGGTGCGTGCCCGACATCGTCGCCACGCCGCCCGAGATGATCGTCAGCCACGCCCAGGCTGCCAAGCCGATGCCGACCCACGGCACCCAACCGGCGGGCGGCGGCGTCCAGCCACCCGCGATGCCGAATGCCTCGAGCACGATCACGACGGAGATCAGCAGGACGACGATGGCCAGCAGGAAGTGCGACAGCACGGCGATCGGGTGAAGGTCGACGAGCACGGTGATTCCACCGAGCGGTCCCTGGGCAAACGTCAGGATGCCGATCCACAGTGCACCGCGCCAGAGCCACCGGCTCTGGCCGCGCAGCGAGCGATACGCGGAGATCGCGAGGAGGATCGCGACCACGATCACGAAGAACGCCAGCACGCGATTGGTGAACTCGATCAGGCCGTGGAACTGGAACGGGGGCGTCGGCTTTCCGTTGCAGAGCGGCCAGTCGGGGCAGCCAAGTCCCGAATTCGTCACGCGCACGAGAGCGCCCGAGACGACATTCACGTAGATCGCAATCAGTGTGACCACCGCAAGCGGGCGGAAGGCACCGGGGCCGGTGAGGCGAGACAGGAACGCGCGCACGACCGCAGTATCGCCGAGGTTGCTGGAATGCGGGGGGAACCCGACGCGTTGAACAGGGCATGCAGGCAGTTGCCGCCATCACGGGTCCCTCGGGCACGGCCACCGCTGGGTGGTACGCTCGCAACGTGGCCGACGAGACCGCCCAGACCACCGACGCGTCGGCGGCCGATCCCGCGCGGCTGGTCTTCGATGAGCAGGCGCTGGCGCTAGCCGACGACGTCTGGCGCGTGGCGCGCCGGCTGACGCGCGATCCCCAGGCCGCCGAGGACCTGATGCAGGAGGCGTACACCCGTGCCTTCCGCTCGTGGAAGCAGTACGAGCCGGGTACCAACCTGCGCGCGTGGCTGCTGCGCATCGTCCACAACCTCGCGATCGATAACGCCCGCAAGCAGCAGCGCCAGCCCGAGCAGCTCGGGCTCGAGGCCGACGACTACTACCTGTACGACCGTCTCAACGGCCCGGCCGCACCCGACGTCGACCGGCTGATCGAGCGCCTGTCGCCCGGTCCCGTGCTCGACGCGCTGGGAGAGCTCGCACTGCCGTTCCGCGAGGTCGTCGTGCTCGTCGACCTTGGCGATCTCTCCTATCAGGAGGCCGCCGACGTCCTGGAGATTCCCGTCGGCACGGTCATGAGTCGCCTGCACCGCGGTCGTCGCGTTCTCAAGAAGGCGCTAGCCGACCACACCGACCCGGAGGCCGCATGAGCACCCACGTTCGCTCTGAGGCCTGTCTCCACGCGCAGCGCTGCGTGCAGGAGTACGTCGACGGCACGCTCGTGGCCGAAGAGGTCACCGTCGTCGACGCGCACCTCGCCGTGTGCCCGTGCTGCGCCAAGTGCTACGGCCTCGAGGTCGGCGTGCGCACCGTCATGCGCAAGGCCTGCGACGAGCCGTGCCCTGAGGGGCTGCGCGCCGAGCTCCGTCGCATCTGCGACGACTGCGACTGCGAGTAATCGCCGGTCGATAGTCCAAAGGGGTCAGACCCTTTTGGATCATGCCGTGGCAGCGAAGCATCGCTGAAGGTCGCACATGCTCCAAAAGGGTCTGACCCCTTTGGACTATCGACCGGAGGCCAACGCCGGCGATAGACTCCGGCCGACCGTCGTGTGACGGCTGACCTTCCGGAGAATCCGCATGAGCTGGACGCCCAAGACCACCCCTGACGCCGTCAAGACCGTCGGCGTGATCGGCACGGGCGTGATCGGTGGCGGTTGGGCCGCGAAGTTCCTCGCGCAGGGCTACGACGTGATCGCCTGGGATCCGGCACCTGACGCCGCCGAGAAGCTCCAGCGCCTGCACGACATCGCCTGGCCCGCGCTCGAACAGCTCGGTCTCGCGCCCGGCGCGTCGCGCGATCGCCTGCGGATGGCGGCCACGCTGGAAGAGCTCTGTGCCGAGGCCGACGTCATCCAGGAGAGCTGCCCTGAGGTGCTCGACCTCAAGATCGACATGCTCGCGCGCCTCGATGCTGCCGCGCCCGCCGGCGTGCCGATCCTGTCGAGCACGTCGGGCTACCGCATGACCGACATGGCCGGTGGCGCCGCGCATCCGGAGCGCCTCGTCGTCGGGCATCCGTTCAACCCGCCGTACCTCGTGCCGCTCGTCGAGGTCGTTGGAGGCGAGCTGACCGATCCGGCCGTGGTCGACTGGTCGCTCGACTTCTACACGCGCGCCGGGAAGAAGGCCCTGCGCTGCTCGAACGAGCTGCCGGGCTTCGTCGCGAACCGCCTGCAGGATGCCGTCTGGCGCGAGCTGCTCCACATGGTTGCCAACGACGAGGCGACGGTCGAGGAGTGCGACGTCGCGCTGGTCTACGGCCCCGGCGTCCGCTGGGCGCAGATGGGCGTCGGCCTCACCTTCCATCTGGCGGGCGGTGAGGGCGGCATGGGCCACATGCTCGACCACTTCGGCGACTCGCTGCTCGAGCCGTGGACGCGCCTCGAGGCGCCCGAGCTGACGAAGGACCTCCGCGACAAGATGGTCGCCGGCTGCGACGAGGAGGCCGCCGGGCGGTCGATCGCGGACCTGCAGCGCCAGCGCGACGCGTTCCTCGTGGACCTGATGAAGCTGTTGGAGAAGCACGCGGCCTGTTAGTCGAGTCGCAGACTTCACGCGAGCGGTCGCGCAGCGATCGGTCGCGTGCTTGTCTGCCTGCTTGGGAGACACCGGTTGCCTGCGGACAATTTGGGCCCGGGCCCGAAATGACCGCCCCTGGTCTGGGTGTTCGTGACGCTGGCTGCGTTCATTTCACGCCCGGGCCCAAATTGTCCGCAGACGAGTACGTGGCCCTGTTGGGCTGACGACGTCAGCCCAACAGGGCCACGTACTCGTCGCCGACGCGCGCGATCACCTCGGTGCCGCGGAAGTGCTCGATGGCGAGCTTCTCGAGGGCAAGGGGCGTGACGGCAAGGCGCTCAGAGCCGGCCGTGTTACGGCGGCGTAGGCGCACGGCGAACGGCTCGGGGTCGTCGAGGCGGGCGTCGAGCACGGACTGGTCGGCGGGCTCGAGCAGGTCGACGCCGGCGCGGCGGGCCGACAGGGCGAAGAGGTCCTCGGGGGTATCGACGTCCTCGTCGCCCTCGAGCAGGTCGCTCATGTCGATGGCGATGGGCTCGAGCGCGGCACCCGGGTTGTCGCCGGTGGCAGCGATCTTGTCCCAGTCGGAACGCGGGATCATGATCGGCGGCGCCGTGCGATCACCGAACTCGGCGGTGACGGCGCAGTTGAGGCGGCGGTACTCCGTGAGGATGCGATCGACCACAACGGGCGGGACGGCCGGCGCATCGCCGAGCAGCACGAGCACGGCGTCGACCTGCGCGGGCATCACGTCGAGCGCGAGGCGCAACGACGACGACTGCCCCTGCGCAGGCTTCGGGTTGCGGACACACTGAAAACCGTGGGCCTGGAAGAGCGGCAGCAGCTTCGCCGTGTGCGTCCCGACGACCGCAATGCGCGGGCCGGCGGGCGCGATCTCAAGCGCGCGCTCGACGAGCGGGCGTCCCCACCATTCGGCGAGGAGCTTCGGGGTGCCGAACCGCTCGGAGCGGCCAGCGGCGAGGACGACAGTGGCGATCATGCGGGGAGCTCGTTCCAGCGCGCCTGGGTGGCGGGCGAGTAGGCGAGGACCCACGCGGCGAGGACGATCTCGAACGTCTCGCGCACATCCTCGAGGGTGGGACGATCTTCGCCGGCGAGCGCCTGGTCCCAACGGCGCTCGGCAATGCGGATCAGGTCGCCGATGCCGCCGAGTTGCTCCTCCTCGTCGCGGCAGACGGCCGCGGCGAGGCCGAAGTGCCCGACGTAGTCGGGGCGGCGCTGCCAGATCATCGGCAGCATCGCGGTGAGGTAGCCGCCGAGGCGCTGGCGGGCCAGATTGACGACGCGGTCACGCGGCGCGAGCGGCGTGGCAGACAGCGTGGGGTGCTCGCCGCGCAGGAGCAGCTCCGAGGTGCCGCCGAGCACCGCCGCGCGCGTCTTCATGTCGGCGCCGATCTCGCAGAGCACGGCCAGCGTGGCGAAGAGACTCTCGCGGATCGTGCCGTACGGTAGGTCGGAGGCCCAGACGAGCTGCTCGGGCGGGACACGCGTGAGCAGACCGTGCAGGTCGATCGGGCTCCAGGCCGAGGCGTCGAACACGACGTTCGGGCGGCCGGCCACCAGCGAGGCGATGCGGTCCTGATCGACGATCGCGGCGTGCGCGAGGATCAGCGTGGCGTCGGGATTGCGCTCGGCCGCGGTCGCGAGGGCCTCGCCGATCGGCGGCATGCCGCGGCCGGCGTGGATCAGGATCGGCAGCCGGTGCTCGGCCGCGATCTCGAAGACGGGGGTCAGGCGCTCATCGTCCACGCTGAAGGCCTGGGCCCGCGGGTGCAGCTTGATGCCGCGGGCACCGGCTGCGATCGCACGACGTGCCTCGGCCAGCGGATCGCCGGTCAGGTTGAGACGGCAGAAGGGGATCACGCGGCCATTCGACGCGGCGGCCCACTCGAGGACGCGGTCGTTCGGCACCGTGTAGTTCTCACCACGATCCGGATCGTGCAGCGGGAAGGTGACCGCGTGGGCGACCTTGTGCGCGTCGAGGTGCGCGATCAGCTCCTCGAGCGTCTGCGACATCCCGTCCTCGTCGAGGCCGAGGTGCGTGTGTGGGTCGATGCGGATGCCGTCGCCGGCGAGCTCATCGATCAGTGCGTCCATGCGGGCGAAGACGCCAGCGACTTCCTCATGCAGTTCCACGGGCATCACTGTATCCGGGGTCAGGCGCCCAGCGCGGCGCGCAGGCCATCGAGGTCGTCGAGCGGACCGACGCCTGCGAGTACCGCGCGGTCGAGGGTCACGACACGGCGACCAACGCGCTGCAGGTCTTCGGGCGTGACCGCCTCGATGCCGCGGATGACGGTGTCGAGATCGACCCAGCCGCCGTCGAGCAGCTCGCGGCGCAGGCCGAAGAAGATGCGACCACTCGGGTCCTCCTGGTTGAGGACGGTGTGGCCGATCAGGTAGCGCTTGGCCTTGTTGATCTCCTCGGCGGGAATCGGCTCCTCGACCATGCGGCGCAGCTCCTGCGCGATCACCTCGACGGCGAGGTTGGCGCGATTGATGTCGACGCCGGCCTGCACGGCGAACGAGCCCGTGTCGGTGTACGCGGCGTTGCGGCCGAAGACGTAGTACGCGAGCCCGCGGCGCTCGCGCACCTCGGTGAAGAGACGCGACGACATGCCGCCGCCGATCACGGCCTGCCAGACGGCCATCGCGTAGCGGTCTTCGTCGTTCGAGCGGAGGCCATCGACACCCAGCACGATGTGAGCCTGGTCGCCGTCGCGCCGCTCGATCGAGACGAGGGGCTCGGTGATCTCCGGGATGATCGTCTCGGGCAGCGCGGGGGTGGGCTCACCCGGCAGCGCGCCGAAGCGCTCGCGGACGTCGGCGAGCAGGGCGTCGGAGACGTTGCCACCGAGGCCGATCGCGATCCGCTCGGGCCGGTACCACGCACCGAGGTAGTCGAGGAACGTCTGGCGCGTCGCCGCGCGGACCGTCTCCTTCGTGCCGATGATCGGGCGGCCGATCGGCGAGTCGCCGTAGCGCGCCGTGTCGTACACCTGGCCGACGATGTCGCGCGGCGTGTCGGTGTACATGTTGATCTCCTCGACGATCACGCCCTTCTCGCGCTCGAGCTCCTCCTCGTCGAAGGTCGAGTGGAGGAACATGTCGCTGAGGACGTCGACCGCCGTGCCACCGTCGGCCGCCGCGCACTTGACGTAGTACGCGGTCAGCTCCTTGCCGGTGAAGGCGTTGAACTCGCCACCGATGCCGTCGATCTCCGCGGAGATATCCCGCGCGGTCGGGCGGCGCTCGGTGCCCTTGAAGAACATGTGCTCCGAGAAGTGGGCGATGCCGCCAACCTCGGGGGTCTCGCAGCGCGAGCCGGCTGCGACGGAGATGACGACGGCGACGCTGGCTGCGTCGCGCATGGGTGCGCTCAGGATGCGAGCGCCATTGGGCAGAGTCTCGAGTTCGAACATGACCACACGCTACCTGCTGCTCGCAAAACCGGGTCTGGCCCGGTGGACCGTGCCGCTAGTCGACGGGACCAATCGCGACGTGCACCTTGTCGTCATAGAACGAGTACCAGCCGGCCACATCGACGGCGGCCGGCAGCGGGTCGTCGTACGTCCACGCGACGTCGGCGTGAACCGTGTCGCCGATGCGCGCCGAGTGGTGCGAGGCGTCGCCCTTGTACGGGCAGTGCGTCGTCGTGGCGGTGCGCTCGAGCAGCTCGACGCGGACATCCTCGGGCGGGAGGTAGTAGCGGGCCACGCCGCTGTTGGTCTGCCGCACGACGGACGGGCGCTGCGAGTCGGCGACGACCGTGCCGTCGATCGAGATGACGATGTGCGCCTCGCGCTCCTCGACGGTGATGTCGGGATCGGCGATGTCGTGGGCCGGGCCGGATTCGCTCATGCGCAGAGCCTATCCGAGGGCCGAGCGCAGCAGCGCGAGCGCGATCACGACCATCACGACGCCGATCGCTGCGTCGAGGATGCGCCACGTGCGTGGGCGGGCCATCAGCGGCGACAGCAGACGCGCGCCGAAGCCGAGACTGGTGAACCAGACGAGGCTGGCGAGCGCGGCGCCGAGGCCGAACCACCAGCGTTGGTCGCCGAACGACGCACCGATCGTCCCGACGAGCAGGACGGTGTCGAGGTACACGTGCGGGTTGAGGAACGTGAAGCCGAGCACGGCAATGGCGACGGCTGCGGCGGGCTGCGGCGGCTGCTCGGTCGGCAGCAGGACGTCCGGGTGCAGCGCTCTCCGAAACGAGGTGAAGGCGAACCAGAGGATGTACGCCGCGCCGATCAGGGCGATCGCCGTGAGCACGTCCCCGTGCGCCTGCACGATGGCGCCGAGGCCACCGACTCCGGCGGCGATCAGCAGCGCGTCGGATCCTGCGCAGATCGCGACGGCGATGCCCACGTGGTTGCGGGCCAGGCCAAGACGCAGGACGTACGCGTTCTGGGCGCCGATCGCGACGATCAGGGAGAGGCCGGTGAGGAACCCGGCGAGCGCGACACCCACGGACGGCTCAGCCGCCGTTGGCGCGCAACTCGTCCTCGGGGACGTCGCGCAGGACACGCGCAGGTACGCCGACCATCACTGTGCCGGCCGGCACATCCTTCGTCACCACGGCACCGGCGCCGATGAAGGCCTCTTCGCCGACCTCGATGCCGGGACAGAGACAGACGGCGCCGCCGATGCGTGCGCCACGGCGGATCGTGGGGCCCTTCAACAGCGCATGGCGCTGCTCGGTCCGACCCATGAAGTTGTCGTTCGTGGTGACGACGCACGGCGCGATGAAGACGTCGTCCTCGAGCAGGCTCTTGGCAGTGATGTACGACTGCGACTGCACGCGGCAGCCTTCGCCGATCGACGTGTCGTTCTCGACGGTCACGCCGCGGCCGATCACGGTGCCGCTGCCAATCGTGCAGCGCTCGCGGACGAAGGCCTGGTCGCCGATGATCACGCGCTCGCCGAGCGTCGTACCGGCGTAGACAACCGCGTGGGTCGAGACAGTGGAGCCGGCGCCGACGACGAGACCGTCAAGCTCACCTGTCTTGGCGACCGACTTGGGACCGAGCTTCGGACGCTTGCCGAGGACCGCGTGCTCGCCGACCGTGACGTTGTCACCGAGCACCGTGCCGGCGCGCACGACGGCGTACGGACCGATCTCGACGTCTGCACCCAGCTCGACGCCGTCCTCGACGATCGCAGTGGGGTGAATGCCGGCCATCAGGCGTCCAGCCGGATCGGTGCCCCGTGCTGCTCGAGCGACGTCTGCAGCGCGGTCAGCACCTCGACAACGGCCAGACCCTCATCGCCCGAGGCAACCGTCGCCTTGCCCGCGACGATCGCGTCGACGAAGGCCTTGGTCTCCTGAATCAGCGGCTCGGCGTTCGGAACCTGCGGAATCTTGACGTCGCCGGTGCGCAGCGCCTGGAACTCGCCCCACGTGTCAAAACGCGACGGCGACGACGCCTTCTCGTAGACGGTCAGCTTGCGATCGGCCTCGGTGTCGTCGAAGACGGCCATGCCCTCAGAGCCCACGACGGTGAGCTTGCGGCTCTTGTGCGGGTCGAGCCACGAAACGTGGAGGTGCGCGACGAGGCCACTCGGGAAGTGCAGGTAGCCGAACACGACGTCTTCGACGCCCTCGCGCAAGAAGGCCTCGCCACGGGCGGACACCTCTTCGGGGCGCTCGCCCGCCAGCGCTAGGGCGAGCGAGATGTCGTGCGGTGCGAGGCTCCACAGCGCGTTCTCATCGGCGCGGACCTTGCCGAAGTTGAGGCGGTTCGTGTACAGGTAGAGCATGCGGCCGAGGGCGCCAGACTCCGTCGTTGCCTGCAGCTGTTGAAAGACGGGGTGGAAGCGCAGCAGGTGACCGACCATCAGCACGCGGCCCTTGGCGTCGGCGGTCTCGACGAGTTCGCGCGCGTCGGTGACGGTGAGCGCCAGCGGCTTCTCGATCAGCGCGTGCTTGCCGGCCTCGAGCACGCGCATGCCGATCGCGTGGTGGCTGGGAGCGCCCGTCGCCACGACGATCGCGTCGAGCGTGTCGTCCTCGAGCAGGTCGTCGAAGCGGTCGGTCAGGACGGTGCCGGGATAGCGGCCCTCGATGCGGGCCCGGTTGCTCTCGTCGAGGTCGCATGCGTAGGCCAGTTCGCAGCCGGGCGTCGAGGCCAGTGCACGGGCCAGGTTGGGGCCCCAGTAGCCGAGGCCGACGATCCCGATGCGGACGGGGCTAGAGGCGCTGGACATTCGCGCCTCCGAGCGAGCGGCGGCCCGTCGCGTTGCGCAGGTCGAGCACGGACTTGGCGCGGTCGACGACCATCGCGTAGTCGACGTCGTTGTGGCCGGTGATGATCACGACGCAGTCGGCGGCGGCTACGGCATCAGCAGTCAGCGCGACGGACTCGAGGCCCAGCTCCGGCATGGTCGCGACGTGCGGATCGTGGTAGCTGAGGTTCGCGCCGCGGTCGCGCAAGAGCTCGATGATCGGTAGCGCGGGCGACTCGCGCATGTCGCCGACGTCGTTCTTGTAGGCCACGCCGAGCACCAGCACGTTGGCGCCACGCACGCTCTTGGCGGCGTCGTTGAGGACGCGCGCAATGCGATCGACGCAGTAGCTCGGCATGTTGCCGTTGACCTTGCCGGCCAGCTCGATGAACTCGGTCGAGAACTCGTGCTCGCGCGCCTTCCACGTCAGATAGAAGGGGTCGATCGGCAGGCAGTGGCCGCCGAGGCCGGGGCCGGGCTCGAAGCGCATGAAGCCGAACGGCTTCGTGGCGGCCGCATCGACGACCTCCCAGACGTCGAGGCCCATCCGATCGCAGAGCATCGCGAGCTCGTTGACGAGCGCGATGTTGACGGTGCGGAAGATGTTCTCGAGCAGCTTGGCGAGCTCTGCCGCCTCGGGCGAGGAGACTTGGATGATCGTGTCGACGGCGCCCTGGTAGACGGCGGCGGCGCGCTCGGCGCAGGCGGGCGTGAGGCCACCCATCACCTTCGGGGTCGTGTGGACGGTGAAGTCGGTGCGGCCTGGATCGATGCGCTCGGGCGACATCGCGAGGTGAAAGTCGGTTCCGGCCTTGAGGCCGCCCTCCTCAAGCATCGGCTGCAGCACCTCGCGCGTAGTGCCCGGGTACGTGGTCGACTCGAGCACGACGACGTGCCCCTTGCGGAGGTTGCGCGCGACGGCGGCGGTAGCGGAGCGCACGGCGCCGAGATCGGGCTCGCGGTGCTCGGCCAGCGGCGTGGGCACGCAGATCAGGATCGCGTCGGCGTCACGGAGCTCGCCCTCATCGGTCGTGCCGGCGAGCTTGCCCTCGTCGACGAGGCGCTTGAGATCGGCGGAGGCCACGTCCTCGATGTACGAGTCGCCCGCATTGAGGCGCTCCATCTTGTCCGCGGCCGGGTCGAGGCACACCACAGTCCGCCCTGCCTCGGCGAGGCGGACTGCCAGGGGAAGGCCGACATAACCGGCGCCAACAACTGCGACATCACGCTGCACGCGCCGGATGGTACCGGGCTGAGTGCCTGCGATGCCGCGTCAGGAGCCGAGCAGCACGTCGGCGATGCGCTCGGCGGCGTGTCCGTCGCCGTAGAGCGCAGGCCAGGAGGCGGGCCGTGGCGGGTGCGCTATCGCGGCTGCGATGGCGTCCGCAGCGTCGCCGACGAGCACGTTGCCGCCGGCCTCAACGGTCTCGACCCACTCGGTGCGGTCGCGCAGCGTGACGCACGGCACCTCGTGGAACCACGCCTCCTTCTGCGCGCCGCCGGAGTCGGTCACGAGCACGGCGGCCCCACGCAGCAGGGCCGTGAAGCCGAGGTACGGCGCGGGTGGCACGACGCGGACGCGGCCACCGAAGGCGAGCCCGTCGCGCTCGAGCGCTGCGGCGGTGCGTGGGTGGATCGGGAGCACGACGTCGGTGTCGAGCGCGCTGAGTGCGTCGACGAGACGGCCGAGCGCGGGCTGGCGCGTATTGGCTTCGCGGTGGATCGTCGCGAGCACGTAGCCGCCCGGTTCGAGGCCGAGGTCGGCCAGCGCGGTCGAGCGCTCTGCGACAGGTCCGAACAGGCGTGCAGCGTCGGCCATGACATCGCCGACTACGTGCACGCCAGCGGTAATGCCCTCGGCGGCAAGGTTGTCGGCGCCGGTCTGCGAGGGCGCCAGCAGCACGTTCGAGATGGCGTCGGTCAGGACGCGGTTGACCTCCTCGGGCATCGAGCGGTCGAACGAGCGCAGCCCGGCCTCGACGTGGGCGACCGGGATGCCGAGCTTCGCGGCGGCAAGCGCCGCGGCGATGGTGGAGTTCGTGTCGCCGTAGACCACGCACCAGTCGGGCTGCTCGGCGACGAGCACCGGCTCGATGCGCTCGAGGATGCGGGCGGTCATCGCGCCGTGCGAGCCCGAGCCGACCTCGAGGCGATGGGTCGGTGGGGCGATGCCGAGTTCGTCGTAGAAGACCTGCGATAGCTCGGGGTCGTAGTGCTGCCCCGTGTCGACGCCGACGACCTCGGCATGCGCAGCCAGCGCCACGCAGAGCGGCGCGGCCTTGACGTACTGGGGGCGGTTGCCCACGACGGAGAGCACCTTGGCCATCGCGTCATACGATATGCGTCATGGAACCGGCCCCCGTGCAGCGGCAGGACGAGATGTTCTGCGTCGTGGATCGTGACGACACCGTGCTGGGCTACCGCACGCGCGCCGAGTGCCACGCCGACGCGTCGCTGATCCACCGCTCGGTCAGCGTGATCGTCGAGACGTCGGAGGGCATGCTCTTCCAGCGTCGCTCGCTGCGCAAGGACTCGTCTCCGGGCTTCTGGGACCTCGCCTGCTCGGGCCACGTCGATGGCGGGGAGACCTACCTCGAGGCGGTCGTGCGCGAGCTGGGTGAGGAGCTCGGCTACGCCGGCCCAGCGCCGGAGCACGTCGGCACGTTCCTCAACGAGCTCGGGGACGAGACCGAGATGGCAGGCGTTTTCCGTTTGCGCGCCGACGGCCCGTTCGGGCTGATGCTGCCTGAGGTGATCGGCCTCGGGATCTTCCCCGTCGGCGCGTGGCCGGAGCCGCTCACACCTAGTGCACGATTGAATCTTGCGCTGGCCGGGTATGCGCTGGGGTGAGGTCGCTGGTCCGTCCGCGGCGGCACAAGGCGTGGGAGACGGATGGCAAGGACGGCGGGCTCGCGACTCGAGTCCAATGCTCCAAAGGGGTCAGACCCTTTTGGAACATGCGCGACCATGCCAATTGCCATGCGACATGTCACTCGCGGGCATGCTCCAAAAGGGTCTGACCCCTTTGGAGCATCTCGCGCCTAGACGATCAGGCCGTAGCCGCTGAGCTGCTGCGTGATCTGCGTCAGCTGCCCGGTCGCGAGCAGGACGCCGACGATGATCATGATCACGCCGGCGATGCGGTTGACCCACGCGCCGTACTTGCGGTACGCGCCGGTGCGTTCGAGCAGCCACGACGCGAGCAGGCCGGACAGGAGAAACGGCACGCCGAGGCCAATGCCGTAGGCGAGCAGGAGCACCGAGCCGCCGGCCGAGCCCTGCGTGGCGGCGTAGAGCAGGATCGAGGTGAGCACCGGGCCGATGCACGGCGTCCAGCCGACGGCGAACACGACGCCCGCCACGCCGGCGCCGACGAACGTCGTCGGGCGGGCGGGGAGGCCCACGCGCGCCTCGCGCCCGACCAGGCGCTGTGCGAAACCGAGCAGCGCCAGGCCCATCAGGATCACCAGCAGGCCGCCGATGATCTCGATCGTGCGGCGGTAATCGGCGACGAGCGAGCCGAGGTAGCCGACGCTCACGCCGTACAGCGCGAACACGACGGTGAAGCCGCCGACGAAGGCCAGCGTGGTCAGCACGACGCGCCGCGTGTTGGAGCCGAGCTCCTCGTAGGGCACGCCGGAGACGTAGGAGAGGTACGCGGGCACGAGCGGCCACACGCAGGGAGAGAGGAACGAGATGAATCCCGCTGCGAACGCCGTCATCAGGCCGAGGCCCGACAGCGAGATCGCGCCGATCACGCGGTGAGTTCCTTGACGTGCGCGTCGAGGGTCGCCTCGGTGACCTCGCCGAGAATGCGGTCGACGAGTTGCCCCTGGGCGTCGATCAGGAAGGTCGCGGGCAGACCGGGAACCTTGTACGCCGCGCCGATCGGGCCGTCATCGACGACGCTCGGCCAGGTGACGCCGCGTTCCTTCGCGAAGGCCGTGGCGTCCTTGACGCTGTCTTGGTAGCTGACGCCGACCACCGCGATCTCGGGATGCGCCTTGGCGAAGGCCGCGATCGCCGGCAGCTCCTTGCGACACGGTGCGCACCATGAGGCCCAGAAATTGAGGATGACGGGCGTGCCGCGGTACGTGGCCAGATCGAAGGGCTCGCCGGTCAGTGTCGTGCCGACGACCGCCGGCGCCGGGCCCTGTTCGAAGGCCGGGATCAGGCTCCCCTCGGTGGGTGCCGCTGTCGTGTCGGACTGCTGCGTGATGCCGTAGAGGCCGATGCCGAGGCAGACGACGCCGACCGCGATCAGCGCAACAAGAATGGATTTGCCACGACGCGACATGCGCCAACCGTATCGCGCGGGCGGGCCGGTCAGCGCAAGAGACGACGGGCGTCGTCGGGCGACATCGGTGCCCGGCCGAGCGCCGCACCAAGGCGTACCGCATGCTCGACGAGCTGCGCGTTCGATGTGGCCGGCGAGCCATCCGGCAGCGTGGCCGCGTCCTCGAAGCCGGCACGGATGTGCTCGCCGCTCGCGGCGGCGATCGCCTGCACGATCGGGCTTGACTCGTCGCGTCCGCTAGCCACGATCGGCACGCCCGACAGTGCGGAGTGGGCAGCCTCAATCAGGTGCAGTGCATTCTGCGGCGTGCCGGCTGCGAGGTCGGACGACTCGGAGGTCGGCCCACCGAGCGTGAGCAGGAGAAACGGCGCTCGGCCGAGCAGCTGGTCGTGGTAGAGCGCCTGCAGATCGCCGATCGCGTCAAGGCTGCCGGCCACGGGAGCGGGGCGCACGTTGGCCTCCTCGAGCGCGTCGAGGATCTGGCGGGCCTCCTCGCGGTGCGCAGGAAGTTCGGGCTCCGGCGGGCGCACGTGGACGGCGCCGACATCGGGCAGGTCGCGCAGCACGCCGAACAGTGCGGTGACCGTGCCGAGTGACGTCTGGCGCGCCCGTTGCGTGGAGATGGAGATCGGCACGTCCACCGCGCCACGGATGGCAGCGACGATCTCGTCGATCACGAAATCGAAGCTCGGCGAGCCGTCTGCTTTGCGAGCGTGCACGTGGATCATGCCGGCGCCGGCCTCGACCGAGCGCTTCGCCTCGGCGGCCAGATCCTGCGGCTTGAGCGGCAGCTTCGGACACTCCTCGGCACTGCGGGTGCCGTTGAGCGCGGCGACAATCAGGATCGGATCACTCATGCGCGGGACTCCGCGAGGAACTCCAGATCCAACAGCTGGAGGTCGATCCAGCGTGCCACGTCATGCGTCTCGACGAATGCGCGGATGGCCTCGGCGCGCTCGGAGCGCTCGGGCTGCGGCAGCTCAAGGGCGCGCTCCAGTTGCGCGGCGGTCTGCTCGACGTCGAGCGGATCGACGGGAAGGACCCACTGCTCGAGCTCCTCGAACGAGCCCGCGTTCTCGCTCAACACGACGACGCCACTGCGTTCATTGAGGAGCGGTGCTTCTTTGGAGATCAGGTTCATGCCGTCTGCGATCGAGTTCACGAGAAGGGCGTCGTACTCGCGATAGGCGGCGACGACGACCGGGAAGTTATCGCCAATCCGCACGTCGATGGGGAGCCAGCCGTCGCGGCCGTGCTTGTCATTGATCTCGGCGGCAATTGCGTTGATGCGCTTGAGGTAGTTCGCGTAGACCGGCACGGCGAGGCGCGAGGGATCGAGCAGCGACAGCAACTGTACGCGGCCGTGCAGGTCGGGCCGCCGGTCGAGTAGGCGACCGTAGGCGTGAAACCCGCGCAGGATGTTCTTCGACGGGTCGGTGCGGTCGACGCGCAGGATCAGCTTTTCGGGGCGCGTGCGCAGCAGCTCCGTGTGCGCGGCGATCATCTCCGGGTTGCGCATGTGCGCGCGCAGCTCGGCCGGGTCGATCGAAATCGGATACGCACGGATGTGCACATCGCGTGCCTCGTGGTCGACGATCAGGCGCACGCGCGCATCGTCGGCATACACCTCGACGCTGGGCAGGAATTCGGCGCACGTGGCGAGGAAATTGTGGACGTCCTGCTGGGTATGGAAGCCGACGATGTCGGACCCAAGCAGCCCGTGCAAGAGCTCGGTACGCAGATCGACGGGCAGTTGCTTCCACGCCTCAGGGCGGGGCCAGGGGATGTGCGTGAAGTGCAGGATCGGCGAGGTGACGCCCGCCTCGCGGAGCATCGCTGGCACGAGATACAGCTGGTAGTCGTGGATCATCAGCGCGTCGCAGTCGCGTTCCATTGCTGCCGCGGCAGCCACGGCCGCGTTGTAGCGGCGATAGCCCGCCCACGCCTCACGGATGTCGGTGCTGACGACCGGCTCCTCGCCCGACGCGTAGAGGCCGTGCTGGATGAACCACAGCAGCGGGTTGGCGATCTGGCTGTACATCGCCGCGAAATCGGCGGGCGCCGGATCGGCGAAGTGGACCTTGAAGGGGTTGCCAACGGCATCGGTCTCGTCGAGCGCGCGACCGTTCTGCTCGGCTGCGACGACGTGGTCTTCGTCGGAGATCGCGCAGACGATCCACGTCACGTCGTGGTTGCCGATCAGACCGCGCAGCGCCGACACGAGTCCGCCACCACCGCGCAGCGCAACACGTTCGTCGTCGATCCGCGCGTACTGGATCGGACCGCGATTCGAGACGACCGTGAGTCGGTGACGTTCGCGTGCCATGTCACGAATGTAGCGCGCCTGCGGCCGCACGCAGTGCGGCCCGGCCTACGACGGGTCGTCGGCGCGGAGCTCGAGCCGGAAGGCCTTGCGCGTCCCGGACTGGTCGAGCATCAGGCGGCCACCCATGCGAATCGCGAGCTCGGAGGCAATCGCGAGTCCGAGACCAGAGCCCTCGCCGGCACGCGCCCCGCGCGAGAACCGCGTGAAGATCGCTGCGATCTCCTCGTCGGGGATGCGCGGTCCGGAGTCGCTGACGATGATCGTCGCCGTGCCCGGCACGTGCTCGGTTGCGACGATGATCTCGACGCCGGCGGGGTTGTGGCGCATCGCGTTGTCGATCAGCACGCGGGTGATCTGGCCGATGCGCGCCTCGTCGCCGACGGCCATCGCCGGCGTTACCGCGACGTTGATGGTGGCGCCGCGCTTGCCGGCGATCGGGGTGAGGTCGCCGGCAATGCGCTCGGCGACGGCGGCGAGCTGAATCGGCTCGTGTTCCATGGGGACCTTGCCGGCATCGAGGCGCGACAGGTCGAGGAGGTCCGTCGCGAGCTTGGTCAGGCGATCGACCTGGTCCTGCATCGTGGTGAGGAACTGCGCACGTACCGCCTCGTCCTCCTCGTCGATCAGCAGTTCGAGGAACCCGGACAGCGCGAACACGGGGGTGCGCAACTCATGCGACGCGTTGGCGACGAAGGCGCGACGCGAGGCGTCGGTCGCGGCGATTTCGTCGCGCATGCGGTCGAGGGCCACGGCCAGGTCGCCGATCTCGTCCTTGCCGCGATCGAGGATCGGCTCGTCGAGGCGGCCGGCACTGATCTGGCGGGCCGACCGTTCGAGGCGACGGAGGCGGCGCGTCAGCAGTCCTGCGGCGAGCACACCGATGATCACGGCCAGCGGCACGGCGATCAGTGCGCCGAGCAGACTCCGGCGGATCGTCAGGGTCACAGCCGCATTCACGTCGTCGAGGTTCGAGGAGAGCACGACGACGTAGGCGGTGCCGCCGATCTCCATCGGATAGGCCGCCTCGGCGCGGCGGTCGCCGCCGCTGCCGACGGTGCCCTTCTGGACGCCGTTGCTGGTCGCGGCGGCGAGCGCGATCTGGCTCGGCTCGCGCGGTGCCATGGCGGTGACGGGCACGAGTTCCGTGGTGCTCATTGCCTGATACACAGCGGCGTCGGTGTTCGTCAGCTGGCCGTAGGCGGCCGTGACGGCGTCGGTATCCGGCGTGCCGGCGACGCCGTTGAGCGCGTTCTCGAAGTTCGACTGGAAGGTCGGCGCACTCTGCGTGGCGGCGCGGGCGACGGTGTCGACGCGGTTGCTGACGAGGCTCTCGTCGAGCTTGGGCAGAACCAGCAGCGCGGTCAAAGCGAGCGCCAGCACGATCACGATTAGCAGCAGCAGGCCGAGCCAGACCGTCAGCCGCCGGAACGGGAAGACGCGATCGACGAGCCAGTCCACGCGCTAGCCCTCGAAGCGGTAGCCGACGCCGCGCACGGTCTGGATGCGGGTCGGGCTGGCGGGGTCCTGCTCGATCTTCTCGCGCAGGTGCCGCACGTGGACGTCGACGGTGCGCGGCTCGCGGAAGTCCGACGAGCCCCAGACGGCGTCGAGCAGTTGGTTGCGGCTGAACACCCGGCCGGGGCTGATGATCAGCGTCGAGAGGATCTCGAACTCCACGTAGGTCAGGTCGACGCCGGCGCCATCGACTTCGATCGTGTGGCGGACGCGATCGACGACCACCCCGCCCCGCTCGATGCGCTCCTCGGCCGCCGTTGCATCGGTCTCGGCCGACGGCGTCGTCATGGCGGCGCGTCGCAGAATCGCCTTCACGCGAGAGCGGAGCTCACGCATGCCGAACGGCTTCGTGATGTAGTCGTCGGCGCCGAGCTCAAGGCCAATCACCTTGTCGACCTCATCGTCGAGCGCGGTCAGCATGATGATCGGCACCGTCGAGGTGATGCGGATCTCCTTGCAGACGTCGTGGCCAGAACCGTCGGGCAGCATCACGTCGAGCAGAACCGCGTCGGGCGTGTCGCCGTGGAAGGCGGCCAGACCGTCCGCGCACGTTCCCGCCACGACGACGCGATAGCCGTCGCGCTCGAGCGCATGGAGCAGGAGCTCCTGCAGCGATTCCTCGTCATCGATGATGAGCACCACGGGCTGCGTCTGCACACCCCAATGCTACCGTCAGCAGGCCTGTGGACCGCCAGCGCGCCAGCATGCAAACGGCTGCACGGCCCCGCGATCGTGCTGGGCGCGCGCTGCGCATTGCCTTCATCGCACCGCCGTTGATCGCTCTCGTGATCCTGCTGATCAGCGTTCGCACGCCGCTCGGACCGTCCGCCACCATCGCCGTGGCCCCGAGTTTCGACGGGCCGCTGGCGGCGGCGTACGCCCGCAGGCTCGCCGAGCGCACCCCGGATCGCGCCCCCGGGACGGTGACGGCGCAGCAGGCCGCTGACCAGATTGCGGGGTCGCTGGCGGAGGCGAGTGGCGAGCCCGTGCACCGCGCCGCGTTCCGGGCGCCCGGAGCCTCGGGCAGCGATGTCAAGATGGAGAACCTCTGGGTCGTCGAGCAGGGGTCGTCGGACGAGGCGATCGTGCTGATCGCGAACCGCGACGACGTCTCACCGGGGCCGGGTCTCGACGACAACGCGACGGGGACGGCGGCGTTGGTCGAGCTCGCCCGCGACCTCTCGGGCGTGGAGCGCTCCCGTGCTCTCGTACTCGCCTCAACCGATGGCGGTACCGTCGGGCAGGCCGGCAACGAGCACTTGCTCGCATCACTGCGTGCCGATGGCGTGCGCCCGGTCGCGGTGGTCTCGCTCAATGCGATCGGTGGTCCGACGGGCACCCTGCCGATCCTCTTTGCCGGCACCGGCGGCGTACGCACGCCAGAGGTCCTGTTGAAGGGCCTCGAGGAGTCGCTGCAGACGCAGCAGAATGCGGGTTCGGCGGCACCGGAGAATCCGGTGCTGCAGGTGCTCGATCTGATCGCACCGGTCGAGCCGTCGGGCGCGCAGGTGCCGTTCCTCGATGCGGGAGTCGCGGCGATTCAGCTCGGCAGCGGCGGCGGCGGTGTGGGGACGGAGGCGATCAGCGACGCCCGACTCGGCGCTGTTGGCTCGGCGATTGGCACGCTGCTGGTGCGCCTCGACGCGGAGCCGCGCCCGGCGCCACCGAGCGGTGCGTACATCGCCGTCTCGGGCCGCGTGATTCCCGGCAAGGCGATCGCGCTGCTGGCGATCGCCTTGCTGATCGGCCCGCTGTACGCCGTCGGGCGTCGACTTCTGCAGGGCGGCAGCCCGTCCCGTTCCGGCTGGAGCGCCGCCCTCACGGTCGCCGTGGTCGGTGCCGTACCTGGCATCGCCGCGGTACTGATCGCGCGTGCCGCCAATCTGGCCGGCGGCATCGACACCCCGCCTGGCTCCGGCTGGCCGCGTGCCGGACTGCTGACGATCGCGCTCGTCGTGCTTGCCGCACTGGTGGTCTTCGCCCTTGCTGGCTACCTGCTCGTACGCCGTCGCACGGCGGCGATGCCGCTGCTTGCCGCCCCCACCATCGGCCTGGTCGCCGCCGCGTTGCTGCTGGCCGGGAGCCCCGCCTCGGTGCTGATCGCCGCGCCCGCGCTCTGGCTATGGACGCTGCTGCCGCGCCCGGTCGAGCCGCTGCCGCGGGTCGCCTGGGCCCTCGGGCCCGTCGCGGTAATGGGACTCCTGATCTTCCTGCTGCGCGGGGCCGATCTGGCGACGCTGATCGGCGCGGCCGGGACCGGGGCGCTGCCCGCGGCGCTGGTCGTCGGTGGTGCGGTGCTCATTGGCGCGGGAGCGGTGGGGGTCTTCGCGTCAGACGACTGACCGACGGGTGATCCCCGTGTCGTTCGTCGTGAGGCCGACGATCGTCGCAGGTTCGGGCTGGATCCAGCCCGGATGCTCCAAAGGGGTCAGACCCTTTTGGAGCATGACCGCCGCGGGTATCGCTGGAGAAGCGCCGGGGTCTGCGGACGTGCTCCAAAAGGGTCTGACCCCTTTGGAGCATCCTCACCGCAGGACATGACCCGCCCGCGCGCCTGACCTCGATCAGGCGCGCGGGCGGGATCTGATCCGTCAGGCGCTCGGGCGGGTCATGTCCACCGGGACGACCCACTCGGCGTACTGCTCGGGCGTCAGCAGCTCGAGGGCCGTGGCGGCCTCGATCAGCGTCGTGCCCTCGTGATGCGCCTTCTTGGCGATCTTGGCGGCGTTGTCGTAGCCGATGTGCTTGTTGAGCGCCGTGACGAGCATGAGCGAGGCGTTGAGATTGCGCTCGAGCGTCTCGTTGTTGGGCTCGATACCGACGGCGCAGCGGTCGTTGAACGACTTGCACGCCTGGCCGAGCAGCTCGGCCGACTCGATCACGTTCCAGACCATCACCGGCTTGTAGACGTTCAGCTGGTAGTCGCCCTGCGTGCCGCCGAAGGCGACGGCGGCGTCGTTGCCGAAGACCTGCACGCAGACCATCGTGAGCGCCTCGCACTGCGTCGGATTGACCTTGCCCGGCATGATCGACGAGCCCGGCTCGTTCTCCGGGATCTCGATCTCGCCGATGCCGGCGCGGGGACCGGAGGCCAGACGGCGGACGTCGTTCGCCATCTTCATCAGCGCGCCGGCCAGCGTGCGCTCGGCTGCCGAGGCGTTGACCATCGCGTCATGCGAGGCGAGGGCCTTGAACTTGTTCTCGGCGGAGTAGAAGGCGTGGCCCGTCTCCTCGGCCATGTACTTCGCGGCCAGATCGCCGAACTCCGGATGTGCGTTGAGACCCGTGCCGACGGCGGTGCCGCCGATGGCGAGCTCAAGCAGACCGGTGATCGCGTGGCGCACCTGCGCGACGGCGTCGTCGATCTGGGCGACCCAGGCGGAGATCTCCTGGCCGAGCGTGATCGGCGTGGCGTCCTGCAGGTGCGTGCGGCCGATCTTGACGACGTCGGCGAACTCCTTCGCCTTCGCATCGAGCGTGTCGCGGAGGATCTTGACGTTCGGCAGCAGGTCGTTCTCGAGGACCTCGACGGCGGCGATGTGCATCGCGGTCGGGAACGTGTCGTTCGACGACTGGCCGCGGTTGACGTGATCGTTGGGATGGACGGGCGTCTTCGACCCCATGTCACCGCCGGCCTGCTCGATCGCGCGGTTCGAGATCACCTCGTTGACGTTCATGTTCGACTGCGTACCGGAGCCGGTCTGCCAGACGACGAGCGGGAAGTGGTCGTCAAGCTGGCCCGAGATGACCTCGTCGGCGGCGGCGATCACCATGTCGGCGACGTCGGGCGGCAGCTGGCCGAGATCCTTGTTCGCGCGGGCAGCCGACTTCTTGAGGACGCCGAGGGCGCGGATGATCGGGCGGTCCCACTGATAGGTGTCGCGGCCGATCTGAAAGTTGTCGATCGAGCGCTCGGTCTGTGCGCCCCAGTAGCGATCCGTGGCGACCTTGACCTCGCCCATGCTGTCCGTCTCGATCCGATACTCGGTCATGTCCTGCCTTCTCCGCAATTGCCGTTGGGGTGAACTGCTCGCACCGTAGCGCGATGCCCTCAACCACTTCGCAGGCTCTCGCCCGCAGGCTGATCAGAGGGTGACGGCGTCGACGATCGTGCCGGCGGGGAGGTCGCCCTCGCCGGTCGGGATCAGCGCCAGCGCGTTGGCCTGGGCGGCGCGCGCCAGCTGGTGCGAGAGGCTGGCACCAAGTTGCTCCAGGCGTCCATCGACCAGGCGCATCGGGATCGCGCGCAGGCGGGCGGGTAGTTGTCCGATCGGGGCGGTCAGCTCGGCGCGGACGGTCTGCGGCTCGGGCGCAGCTCCCGTCAGTGCTCGGACGGCAGGGATCAGCAGCAGGTGCAGACCGACGAGCGCCGACAGCGGATTGCCTGGCAGGCCCGCTACGAGCGTGCCGTTCTCGGCCGTGCCGCACCAGACGGGTTGGCCCGGTTGCGTCGCAATGCGCCAGAACAGCTCGCTGACACCGAGTGCGCGCAGCGCGGGCTTGACGTGATCGCGCGGTCCCACGGAGACGCCGCCGGTCGAGACGACGAGGTCGGCGTCAGCGATTGCGTCGGCGAAGGCGCGGCGCGTTGCCTCGGCGGTATCGGGGACGCCGCCCGTGCGCACGATCTCGCACCCGGCGGCTGCCAGGGTAGAGGCGACCAGGACGGCGTTCGACTCGTGGATCTGACCACGACGGAGCGGCTGGCCGGGAGGAACGAGTTCGTCGCCGGTGGTCAGCACCACGACGCGTGGACGCCGGGTGCAGGGGATCTCGGTGAGTCCCAGGCCGGAGACGGCAGACGCTGCCAGCGGCGACAGGCGCTGTCCGCGCTCGAGCACGACGTCACCGGAGCGGGCGTCGGCGCCAGCGGGGCGGATGTGCGCGCCCGGCTCGACCGGTGCCATGGCGGTGATCACGTCGCGCTCCTCAACGACGCGCTCCAGGGGGATCACCGCGTCCGCGCCGTCAGGCACGACGCCGCCGGTGGCGATTGCCGCGGCGGTGCCAGGCGTCAGCGGTGCGGGGTCGTCGCCGGCCAGGATGTGCGCCGACAGCGGCCAAGGCGAGGGCGTGGAGGAGTTGATGGCGAACCCATCCATCGCGGAGTTGGCGTAGCGCGGCAGGTCATGGGGTGCCACGATCGGCGCCCCGACAACACGGCCCGCCAGGTCGCGTAGCGCCACCTGCTCGACCGGCAAGGGGGTCAGCGCGGCGACGATCATGGCGCGCGCCTCCTCGACGGGAGTGCGGAGGTGCGGGAGGTCGGCGGGGAGTTCGGTGGTCATGGTCCGGTGAAGAACGTGCGTGGTGCTTCGCCCGGCATGGTATACAGCGCTGGACGTTCCGCCCCCTGCGGTCGAACTTCCTCTCATCATGTCCGAACCCATCGCCGGCCGCTACCGCCCTGTCGCCCCTCTGCCCGCCATTGGCGGTGTCAAGCGCGAGCTTGCCGTCGATCAGGTCGCCGACCACCGGGTCGCCGTCGCCAAGCTCAAGGCCGGCGATCGCGTCGAGGCCGTCGAGCGCCATCTGCGCGCGCTTCAAGCGATTCGGCATGCGAGCCTCGCGCCGGTGCTCGACATCGCGCTGCTCGATGAGGGCAAGGTCGCCTACGTCGAGGCGCAGGCCGACGGCCCGCTGCTCGGCGGCGTGCTCATGCCGCAGGCGAGCGCCCTCCTCGTCGGTGCGGACATCGCCGACGCCCTCGCGGCGCTGCACGGCGTGGGTCAGACGCACGGGGATCTGATTTCCGATGCCGTCGTGCTCGACGCCTCCGGGCGCCCGGTTGTGATGGGCGCCGGACTTGCTGCCGCCAAGGCCACCGCCGACGGCACAGCCGCACCGGTCGCGTCCGCTGACATGCGTGCGCTTGGCGCCATCCTCTACACGCTCGTGGCAGGCCGGGAGCCGGCCCAGCCGCCGGCCTCGCCGATGACGTTCGCGCCGGATATCTCGCCCGCGTTGAACGGCCTGATTCTCGCGCTCCTCTCGAGTGACGCGCGTCGTCCGCCGCCGCCTGCGGCTGCGACTGCCGGTCGTCTGCGTGCGATGGCTGGCGCGAACCTGCCGCGCGATCTTGCGCCGGCCCCGCTGCCGCAGCCGCCGCTGCCGACCACGCCTCGTCGTGGCATCTCCGATGCCGGTCTCGCGGTGATCGTCGGCGGTATCGCCTTGCTCGCCATCGTGCTCGCCATCGCGGCGATCAACGGCAGCGACATCGGCGGCAATGACGATGCGACGACCACCGGCACGGGTGTGCCGACGTTCACCTTGCCCGATGCGGGCTCGCTGACGCTGACCGTGACCGGCGACACGCTGCCGCTGCCCGGCGTCGTGACGGATACCGGCGTGACCGATACGTTCGAGGTCTTCACGGACACCACGGCCAGCGTCCCGCCGGTCACGGACACCGCACCGGTTACCACAATGTCTGGTGACACCGGCGCCACGGCGCCGGAGATGTCGCTGCAGATCGGCTAGGGAGCGGACGACCCGCCGCCGGGTCTGCCGTACCCTGTCGCGGTGTTCCCGGACAGTCGACCTCGCCGTATTCGCCGCACGCCGATGCTCCGCGCACTCGTGCGCGAGACCTCGCTGGCGCCATCGCAGCTGATCCTGCCGATCTTCGTGCTGCCCGGTACCGGGCGCCGCGAGCCGATTGGTGCACTGCCGGGCGTCGATCGCCTGTCGCCTGATCTCGCCGCCGAGCTGGCCGCGCAGGCTGCCGCTGTCGGTGTCGCCGGCGTGTTGCTGTTCGGACTGCCGAAGGAGAAGGACGCCGTCGGTACCTCCGCATGGGACCCTGACGGCCCCGTGCCCTCCGCCGTGCGCGCGATCCGTGCCGCTGCGCCCGACCTCGTGGTCATCACCGACGTCTGTCTCTGCCAGTACACCGACCACGGCCACTGCGGCCTGGTCGGTCCCAACGGCGAGATCCTCAACGACGCCTCGCTGACCAACCTGGCCCGTGCCGCGGTCGCGCATGCGCGCGCCGGCGCCGACCTCGTGGCCCCCTCCGACATGTTCGACGGCCGCGTCGGGGTGATTCGCGACGCGCTCGACGAGGATGGTTTCGCCGAGTCCGTCGGCATCCTCGCCTACTCGTCGAAGTTCGCCTCGTCCTTCTACGGCCCGTTCCGCGATGCCGCGCACTCGACGCCGACGCAAGGCGATCGCCGTTCGCACCAGCTGGATCCCGCGAATCGTCGTGAGGCCGTCCGCGAGGGACTGATCGACGAAGAGGAGGGGGCAGACATGCTGATGGTCAAGCCCGCTCTCACCGCCCTCGACGTGATTTCCGACCTGTCGGACCAGACAGACCTGCCGGTGCTCGCGTACCAGGTGTCGGGTGAGTACGCCATGCTCAAGCACGCGGCTGCGGCCGGCGCCTTTGAGTTCAAGGACGCGTACCTCGAGTCGCTGCTGTCGATCCGACGCGCCGGCGCGCGGGCCGTCATCACCTACGGGGCCGTGGAGGCCGCGCAGTGGCTCCGGTAGAGGCTGTCTCCCGCATCGATCGCATCGCCGATGCCGCCGCCCGCGGCAGCGAGGTCTGGGGCCGTTCCGTGCTGGCACCGGCCGATCGCACCGGTGACGCGTTGTTCGGTCCCGTCAGCGGTACCGCCTTCAGTGCGGGCGTGGAGACGATCTACGAGGGCTACCTCGTGCACCACGGGGCCCGCGCCCGTGTGTTCTCGCCGCTGGACCGCGAGCAGGGGCTCCTCCTCGGCGATTACCTCTACGCGACCGGGCTCGTCCAGGTCTGCGAAGCCGGCGACGTCGATGCCATCGCCGCGCTGGCCGACCTGATCTCGCTCGCCGCGCATCAGCGCGTCACCGGCACGGGACTCGACGCCGAACTCTGGCTCGCCACGGCACGTCACCTCGCCGGTCCGCGTACCGACGAGCTCGCGGTCGCCCGCGACGCGCTGCGCGCCGGCGACGGTGCCGCACTGCTCGCGCTCGTAGCCGACGTCGAATCGGCGCCGCTGCTGGCCGAGCACCGTCGACTGATGGGAGACGCATGAACGGCCCCAAGGACCTGCGCGCCTGGATCGAGCTGCTGCGCCGCGAAGGCGAGCTCGTGGAGATCACCCAGGAGGTCGACCCGCACCTCGAGATCACCGAGATCGCCGACCGCGTCCTCAAGGGCGGCGGACCGGCACTGCTCTTCTCGAACGTCAAGGGCTCGCGCATCCCGCTCTTGATCAACCAGTTCGGCACCGAGCGCCGCATGCTGCTGGCGATGGGCCGCGACGACTTCGACTCGATCGGCGAGGAGATCGGCGAGCTGCTCGAGCTGAAGCCGCCGGACGGACTCAAGGACAAGGTGCAGGCGCTGCGCCGCCTCAAGGGCGTCGCCGACGCGCGGCCCAAGGTCGTGCGCTCCGGTGCCTGTCAGGAGGTCGTCTGGCCCGAGCCCGATCTCGACCTGCTGCCGATCCAGTTCCAGTGGCCCGACGACGGCGGCCCGTACATGACGATGGCGAACATCATCACAAAGGACCCCGTCACCGGCGGGCGCAACGTCGGCATGTACCGCCTGCAGAAGCACAGCAAGAACGAACTCGGCCTGCACTGGCAGATGCACAAGGATGCCGCTGCGGATCACCGTGAGGGCGACGGCCGCATGGAGGTCGCGCTCGCGCTCGGCACCGATCCGATCACGGCGTACTCGGGCTCGATGCCGCTGCCGAAGCACATCGACGAGTACATGGTCGCCGGCTGGCTGCGCGACGAGCCGATCGAGCTCGTGCAATGCAAGACCGTCGATCTGCAGGTCCCCGTCAACGCGGAGATCGTGATCGAGGGCTACTGCATCCGCGGCGAGACGAAGCCCGAGGGGCCGTTTGGCGACCACACCGGCTACTACACACCCGTCGATGACTTCCCGGTCCTGCACGTCACGGCGATCACGTCGCGCCGCGATCCCATCTACCCGTCGATCGTCGTCGGCCCGCCGCCGTGCGAGGATCTCTGGCTCGGCAAGGCCACGGAGCGCATCTTCCTGCCCGCCGTGCGCGTGACGCTGCCCGAGGTCGTCGACTACGACATCCCGTACGCCGGGACGTTCCACAACTGCGTGATCGTCTCGATCAAGAAGCGCTTCCCCGGCCACGCGCAGAAGGTGATGAACGCCATCTGGGGCACGGGGCTGCTGTCGCTGACGAAGGCGGTGATCGTGGTTGACGAGTGGGTCGACGTCCACAACTACACCGATGTTGTGTGGCAGATGGGTGCCAACATCGATCCGGCGCACGACATCCTGATGTCCTACGGCCCGCTCGACCAGCTCGATCATGCGGCGCGCCTCAAGGCGCTCGGCGGCAAGATCGGCTTCGATGCGACGGCCAAGTGGGAGGGCGAGGGCTACACGCGAGGCTGGCCCGAGGTCAACCGCATCCCCGACGACGTCAAGGCGCGGGTCGACGAGCGCTGGGCGTCGTTCGGTATCGACATGCCGGGGCACGTTCGATGAGGTCGATGCCCGTGACGCGTCGCACTATGCTCGCATCGCGAGGCGGCTGCTGATGGCTGCGCAAGGAGATTCCCCGGTGGAGCGAACTGACGAAGAGTGGCGCGCGATTCTGACGCCGGAGCAGTACACCGTGCTGCGCCAGCAGGGCACCGAAGCGCCGTTCACCGGCGCCTATTGGGACGACCACGCGCCGGGCATGTATCACTGCGCCGGCTGCGGCACCCCGCTGTTCTCGTCGGACGACAAGTTCGACAGCGGCACGGGCTGGCCGAGTTTCACGCGCCCCGTCGAGGACGACAACGTCGGTGCGCGCGAGGATTCCTCGCACGGCATGCGCCGCATTGAGGTCGTCTGCAAGGCCTGCGGCGGCCACTTGGGCCACGTCTTTCCCGACGGGCCCGGGCCTGGCGGCATGCGCTACTGCATCAATTCCTGCTCGCTCACGCGCGAGGAGGCAGAGGCATGATCGCGAACGGAACGCTTGTGCGGATCGTGGCGACTTTGACATCCCGGGGGGACCACCTCCAAGATACCTACGTGACTGGAGGCAATGCCCGTGGCTGAGAACGGAAACGATCGCGCTGGCGTGTCGTCGTTTAGCGACGTCAACGACCCCCGTGCGGTGATCAGCCGCAGCAAGTTCCTGACCGGAGCGACGGTCGGCCTCGGTGGCCTGATCGGCATCGCGGTCGCGGTTCCCGTTCTGGGCTTCGTGCTCGGACCGTCGTTCGCCAAGGAAGACTGGTACTGGACGAGTCTGGGCCCGGTCGATAACGCGGCGTACAAGGAGGGCACCTTCGAGCCCGTCATCTTCGAGCGCGGGAAGAACGGCGAGCTCGATCGGCGCGTCGCCTACGTTCGCCGCGATGGTGCCGAGGAGTTCACGATCATTTCGAACGTGTGCATGCACCTCGGCTGCCCCGTGCAGTTCAAGACGACCGGCTTCGCCTGCCCGTGCCACGGTGGCCAGTACGACACCGAGGGCATCCGCACGGCCGGACCGCCGATCCGTCCGCTCAACCGCTTCGAGTACAAGGTCGATAGCGGCAGCCTGTTCGTCGGGCGCGTCTTCGCGACCGAGGAGATCGATGGCAAGGTCGTCATGACGGATCAGTTCAAGCTTCCCGGTGAGCCCGTTGGTGGCCTCCTCGGTTGGCTCTACCCTGTACCCAGCAACTAAGGCAGAACAACCCTATGTCTACCCTGCTTCCGCCCCCAGCTGAAATCGCGAAGATGCCCGTCGACTGGGTTGAGGAGCGCTCCGGTCTCGTCTCGCTCGGCAAGTTCATGCTCTTCCGCAACGTGCCGAAAGACATCTCGTGGCTGCAGACGCTCGGCTCCGCGCTGATCACCGTCTTCATCCTGCAGGTGACCACCGGCATTCTGCTCGCGATGTACTACCAGCCCGATCCTGATACCGCCTGGACGACGATCAAGTTCATCACCGACGACGCCACGCTCGGCTGGCTCGTCCGCGGTATGCACAAGTGGGGCTCGTCGGTCATGGTCGTGCTGCTCTTCCTGCACATGGGCCGCACGTTCCTGTTCGGTGCGTACAAGTACCCGCGCGAGATGACGTGGATCACTGGCGCGATCATCTTCATCCTGGTGATGGGCATGTCGTTCACCGGCTACCTGCTGGTCTTCGACGAGCGCGCCTACTGGGCCACGATCGTCGGCGTGAACATCAACGGCACGGCGCCGATCCTCGGACCGGCCCTGTCGTGGATCCTGATGGTCGGCCCCGAGATCTCCACGCACACGCTGTCGCGCTTCTACGCGCTGCACATGCTGGTGATCCCGAGCATCCTCGGCGGTCTGATCGGTCTGCACATGCTGCTCGTGGTCCGGCTCGGCGTCACGTCGCCGCCCTGGTCGCGCATGCAGGTCACGGAGGGTGACGTCTAATGCCTCGTCTCACCGCACGCGAGCGCCGCGAGTCCTACGAGCGCGAGTACGCATTCCAGAAGAAGCACGGCAAGTCGTTCTTCCCGCACGCCGTCTTCCACGACACGATGGTCAGCCTGATCGTCGTCGGCCTGATCATGGGCATGGCGATCCTCTGGCATGCCCAGTTCGGCGCCATTCCGAGCGAGCTTGACGCAGGCCGCATCGGTGGCATCCTCGGCCCCGCCTACGAAGCGAAGGCCGACCCGGGTGTGCTCCATTACGACCCGCGTCCGGAGTGGTACTTCTTCTTCCTGTTCGAGCTGCTGCGCATCTTCAAGACGCCGCAGCTGCTGATCGTCGGCTCGGTCATCATCCCGACCATCTGGATGGTCCTGCTGATCGGCTGGCCGTTCATCGACCGCAACCCTGACCGTCGTCTCTCGCGTCGCCCCGTTGCGCTCGCAGTCGGCGTGATGGTGCCGGTCGTGCTGCTGACGCTGACATTCTACGGCTCGAAGGCGCCGGGTTCGGGCGGTGCGGCCTCGACCGCTCCGGGCGCAGCCGCGTTCGCGAACGGCCCGTGTTCGACGTGTCACACGTTCGCCGACGCGGGAACCGCCGGCAACGTCGGTCCGAGCCTCACGGCCAATGCGGTCGACTACGAGAAGGCGCTCGGCCTGATCACGAACGGTCAGGGTGGCATGCCCTCGTTCAAGGCCCAGTACACCAAGGACCAGATCGAGTGCTTCGCCGGCTACGTCGCGACCCATTCGGGCGCACCCGCCGGCAAGGAGGGTCCGGAGGCCGCCACGGCCAAGGATACCTACCCGGCGTCGTGCGAGAAGGCCGGTGGCGAATTCGCCGGCACCGCCGCGGCGGGCTAGCTCCCGCGCCACAACGGAATTGACGGCAAGGGCCGGGTGGCAACACCCGGCCCTTCCTCTTTTTTGGGCGGTTGCGGCCGGTGGCGGCGCAGCGGCGAAAGGAGGGAAGCACCCCTGTGCTCCCGTATCCTGCACAGGCTCACGCCATGCACGTTTTCCTCGGAATCACCGGCGCCTCTGGCGCTCCCTACGCCGCCCGCCTCCTGCAGGGCTTCCATGCTGCGGGCGCACAGGTAGGCGTGTGCGCCTCGGCCTCGGCGGGCGAGGTGATTGCCTGGGAGGTGTATCGCGACAAGACGATTCCGCCGCTCGAAGCCGTCGAGCGCTTCGTCGCCGAGTTCGGCGGAGAGGGCGCGACGCTCTACGGCGAGCGAGACTGGTTTGCCCCGTACGCCTCGGGCTCGGCCAAGGTCGACGCCTACGTGATCTGCCCGTGCTCGATGGCGACGTGCGGCACGATCGCCTCGTCCAGCCAGGCCAATCTGATCCACCGCGCGGCCAGCGTGGCACTCAAGGAGCACCGTAAGCTCGTCCTCGTGCCGCGCGAGATGCCGCTGTCCGTCCTGCAGCTGCGCGCGCTGACGACGCTGGCCGAGGCCGGTGCGATGGTCACGCCGGCGATGCCCGCGTTCTACACCCATCCCGAGTCGGTCGAGGACATGGTCGACTTCGTGGCCGGTCGCGTGCTGGATCTCTGCGGCATCGACAACACTTTGCTGCAACGCTGGGGGAACGCATGAGCACCGACAACCTTCCTGCGACCACGAACAACCACCCCGTCACGTACGGGGCCGAGGCCGGCACGCTGCCACCCGAGCGCGTGCAGGCGATGTTCGACCGCATCGCGCGGCCGTACGACGCGATGAATCGTGTGATGACCGCGGGACTCGACGTACGTTGGCGCAAGCTCGCAGCCGACGCCACCGAGGTCGGCCAGGGCGCCAGCGTGCTCGACTGCTGCTGCGGTACGGCGGACCTCTCGCTCGAGCTCGGGCGTCGCGTCGGTCCCAGCGGTGAGGTCGTCGGCGTCGATTTCTCTGACGGCATGCTCGACATCGGCCGCCGCAAGGTCGCCAAGAAGGGCATGGAGCAGGTGACGCTCCTGCACGGCGATGCGCTCGACCTTCCGTTCGAAGACGACCGCTTCGCCGCCGCGACCGTTGCCTTCGGCATCCGCAACGTCGCCGACCTGCACCAGGGACTCAGCGAGCTGGGCCGTGTCGTCCGTCCGGGGGGCAAGGTCGTCTGCCTCGAGATCACGACGCCCGAATCCGGTCCGCTCGTGCCGTTCCACCGGCTGTGGTTCGATCGGCTGGTGCCGGCCTTCGGCAAGATCGCCGATCGCAAGGGTGACAGCGCGTACACGTACCTGCCCGCCTCGGTCAAGCGCTTCCCGGGGCCGACGCCGCTCGCGCACGTGATGTACGAGGCCGGTCTGCGCAACGTGAAGTTCCGCACGCTCGGCGGCGGTATCGTCGCGCTGCACGTCGGCACGGTTGAGGGCGCGCGCTGATGAGCACCGCCACGCTCACCGACCTCCTGGCACTGCCCGGCATCCGGGAATACCTCGTGCGCGTCGAGGATCGCCTAAGCGACGACGTCGCCTGGGTTGGTGGGTCCACGGCAGCCACGGCCGGAGAGACGCTGACGGCGGGCGGCAAGCGCCTGCGCCCGCTGCTCGTGCTCCTGTCGGCGCCTGCCGCAGGCCAGCAGACCGACAACCTCGTTCGTGCCGGCAGCGCGGTCGAGCTCGTCCATATGGCGACGCTGGTGCACGACGACGTCCTGGACCACGCGTCGCTGCGGCGTGGTCGTCCGACCGTCTGGGCGCAGCACGGCGACTTCGTCGCCGGTGCGACGGGCGATTTCCTCTTCGCGCGGGCCTTTGCTGTGCTTGCGGAGGCCGGCGACCTCGAATGTCTCGAGCTGCTGGCGCAGGCGGCACTCGGCCTTTCTGAGGGCGAGGCGCTGCAGATGCTGCAGACGCGCAATCCGGCAACGACACCCGAGCAGTACTTCGAGCGCTGCACGCTCAAGACCGGGCGTCTGTTCGCCGCGGCCTGCGGCCTCGGTGGTCGTCTGGGCGGTCTGCCGTCGGCTGATGCCGAGGCGCTCGCCGAGTACGGCCGCCTGCTGGGCATCGCCTTCCAGGTGGCCGACGACATCCTCGACTGCGGTGGCAGCTCCGACGCGACCGGCAAGGCGCTCGGTACCGACCTGATCGGCGGCACGGCCACGCTGCCGTTGCTCTACGCGGCGCGCCACGATGATGCGATCGCAGCCGCCCTGCGCACCCAGCCGCCGGCCGATGAGGTCTTGCCGCTCTTGCAGCGCGTCGCTGCGACGGGCGCACTCGATGAGGCGCGGGAGACCGCGCGCGAACTCGTCCGCGAGGCGGAGGAGACACTCGACCGGATTCAGGGAGATCTCGACACGGCACCGCTGCGGATGGTCGTCCGCGGCGTCGTCGATCGCGATACCTGAGGAGGAGCACCATGGCCACCATCGCACGCAACACCGCACTGCAGGAGATCCGCGAGAAGGTCGTGGCGGGCGAGCGCCTGGACCTCGACGACGGTATCACGCTGCTCGAGTCGCACGACATCCTCGAGCTTGGCGAGCTGGCCGACCTCGCGCGCCGCAATCGTGGCGGCACCGATGAGGTGTTCTTCGTCAACAACCTGTACCTGAACTACACGACGATCTGCCGCGTGAAGTGCAAGTTCTGCGCCTTCGCCCGCACGTCGAAGCAGGCCGACGCCGTGATGTGGGACATCGGCGATCTGGTGGCCCACGCGCAGAACGTGCGCGAGCATCAGGAGTTCACCGAGATTCACATGGTCGGCGGCGAGAACCCGCACCTCGACTTCTCGTATTACACCGACATCACGCGCGCCCTCAAGGAGGGCCTGCCGGGCGTCGACCTCAAGCTCTTCACCGCGTCGGAGATCCACCACATGACGCGCTCCTGCGACATGACGCACGAGCAGGTGCTGCGCGAGCTGATCGACGCGGGCCTCGACACGCTGCCGGGTGGTGGCGCCGAGATCTTCTCGCCGCGCGTGCGCAAGATCATCGCGCCGGGCAAGGAGCCGGGTGCGCAGTGGCTTGAGACGCACCGCATTGCGCATGGTCTGGGCCTGAAGACGCACTGCACGATGCTCTACAACCACGTCGAGACGTACGAGGAGCGCATCGAGCACCTGCTCTCCCTGCGCGACCTGCAGGACGAGACCGGCGGTTTCATGGCGTTCATCCCGCTGCCGTTCCATCCGCAGAACACCGTCTTCGAGCGCCGCGGCTGGAAGTTCTCGACCGGCCAGGACGACCTCAAGATGCTCGCCGTCTCGCGCCTGATGCTCGACAACATCGAGCACGTCAAGGCGTACTGGATCATGATCTCCACGCCGCTGGCCCAGGTCGGCCTGTCTTTTGGCGCGAACGACATCCAGGGGACGGTCGTCGAGGAGAAGATCGCCCACGCCGCCGGCGCCGTCACGCCGACCGAGGAGAAGATCGCCGACCTCGTGCGCGTCATTCAGGAGGCCGGCAAGATTCCGGTCCAGCGCGACACCTTCTACAACGAGCTGCGGCGTTGGGACAGCTGAGCCCTCTCCGCGTCGGGCGCGTTGACTTCATCAACACGTTCCCGCTCGCCTGGTCGCTCACGCACCGGCTCGAACCGGGCACGATCGAGGAGACGCTCGCGGTACCGACGCAGCTCAACGCGCTGCTGGCCGCCGGCGAGCTCGATGTCGCCAACGTCTCGAGCATTGCCTACGCGCGCAACGCCGACGACTGGGTGCTGCTGCCGTCGATGTGCATTGCCTCCGAGGGCGAGGTCGACTCCGTCAACCTCGTCACGGACGTGCCGTTGCCGGCCATCCGCACGATCGCGGTGACGAGTCAGAGCGCCGCGTCCGTGGCGCTGGTCCGGGTGTTGTTTCCCGATGCCGAGATCCTGCCCGAGGGTACGCCGGCCGACGCCACGCTGCTGATCGGGGATGAAGCGCTGCGCTCCTCGATCAACGATCCGACGCCGCATCATGACCTCGGCGAACTGTGGTTCGAGCGCACCGGCCTGCCGATGGTCTTCGCCGTCTGGGCGGCGCGCCGCACGGTCGACAGCGAACGCCTGCTCGAGCTCGACCATGCGCTTGCCTCCGCTGTCGCCGACGCCTCTGAGCACGCCGCGCTGGTCGCCGAGGCCGCCGCCGAGCGCTATGGCTTCCCCGCCGGCTTTCTCGCCCGCTACTTTGAGCACCTGCAGTACCGCTTCACCGATCGCAAGCGCGAGGGTTTGCAGCGATACTTCGAACTGGCTGCACAGGCCGGCATCATCGAAACCGCCCCCGAGCTCGTCTTCGCTGGGGCCCGCCACCACGGAGCGGAGGCGTAATGGCCGTCGTCGAATCCACCAAGACCGTCAGCGAGATCCTCAAGTCCGTGCTGGACGGCGAGCGTCTGTCCGATGCCGATGCGCTCACGCTGATGCAGTCGCGCGACCTTGTCGCGATCGGTGCTGCCGCCAACGAGATCCGCAACCGCAAGGCGAACCCCGGCGAGGTCACGTACATCGTCGATCGCAACATCAACTACTCCAACGTCTGCGTCACGGACTGCAACTTCTGCGCCTTCTACCGCAAGCCCGGTGACGAGCGCGAGGGCTACGTCCTGCCGAAGCGGATCATCTTCGCCAAGATCGAGGAGACCATCGCGGTCGGGGGCACGGGCGCGCTGATGCAGGGTGGCCACAACCCGGATCTCGGCATCGAGTGGTACGAGGACATCTTCCGCTCGATCAAGGAGCGATACCCGAAGTTCCACCTGCACGCGCTCTCGCCGCCTGAGGTGACGTTCATCTCGCGGCGCGCGCACCTCTCGATTGCCGACACCATCTCGCGTCTGCGCGACGCTGGCCTCGACTCGATCCCGGGCGGCGGCGGCGAGATCCTCGTCGATCGCGTGCGCCAGATCCTCGCCCCGAAGAAGACGAAGAGCGAGGAGTGGCTCGAGGTGATGCGCCAGGCGCACCGCCAGGGCATGACGACGTCGGCCACGATGATGTACGGGCACGTCGAGACGCTGGAGGAGCGTGTCGAGCACATGCGCAAGATCCGCGCCCTGCAGGACGAGGTGCCGGGGTTCCGCGCCTTCATCTCCTGGACGTTCCAGCCGGATAACACCGTGCTCGGCGAATCCGTCAAGGAGACGCCGACGTCGTTCGAGTACCTGCTCGTCCAGGCCATCTCGCGCCTCTACCTCGATAACGTCCCGCACATCCAGTCGTCGTGGGTCACCCAGGGCATGAAGATCGGGCAGGTCGCACTGCACTTCGGCGCCGACGACCTCGGCTCGATCATGCTCGAGGAGAACGTCGTCTCGAGTGCCGGCACGACGTACCGCGCCACGAGCGAGGACTTCTGCCGCGTGATCCGCAATGCGGGCTACAAGCCAATTCAGCGCGACACCTACTACCGCGTCGTCAACGACAATCCCGAGGCGACGCTGAAGGCCGCAACGAACGGCGAGCAGGGCTAGCTAGGCGAGCCGAAGGTCGCCGCTGCGTCGCAGCAGCCAGACGCGGTGCACGATCGCACCGAGCAGGACGGCGAGGGCGATCAGGGCGAGGTACGGCTGGATGGGGGCGAACCACGTGAGTGCGCCCGTGGCGCCGAGTGCCAGCACGACGAGGTGATTGCATGTTGGGCAGCCGACTGCGAGGTACGTCAGGCCGCCGCCGATGATGCCGGTGCGCGTCGCCGGACGGCAGCTGCTCGGGCGGGGGAGGGCGATCAGGACGCCGGCGAGCACGGCGGTGATGATGGCCACGGGCCAGGCCCAGGCGGTTGCCTCGACCTGCCGGCCAAACAGCGAATTGGGGATCAGATCCGTCGGGATCGCAATGACCAGCAGCGTGAAGAGCGCGACACCGACGGCGATGCCGACGCGCCGCATCGCTAGCAGCGCTCTTCGACGTTCAGGAACGGCGCCGACTGGTTCAGCGACAGGCTGATCTCACCTGCCACGAGGCGCACGAGGATGTCGCCGAGGAGATCCTTGCGCCAGCTCTGGCCGAGCGGAAGCGTGGAGAGGTCCTCGCCGCCGACGACGGCCTCGAGAAAGCGGTCGAGGTCGGCGCGGTTGGCGACGAGCTCGGGGGCGAGGTCGGCGTCCTGACAGCGGATGCGCGCCATCGGCACGGCGAGTGTGGCGACAGCATCGACCTGGCGGGCAATGCGCTGCGGCACGCTGCGCTCGGCCGGCGGCGGCTCACGGTCGAGGCCGTGCGCCACGGCGGCAAGGAGTTCCGTACTCTCGCGCTCGCCGAGGCTCTTGCCGAGACCGCGGATCTGCTGGAGGTCGGCGACCGTGCGCGGTGCGGCGCGGGCGATCTCGACGAGCGTCGGGTCCTTCATGACCCAACCCGACGGCTGATCCCGCCGGCGGGCCAGCTGCTCGCGCCAGGCGGCGACGTCGACGAGGACGGCCTGTGCCTGCGGCGATAGCTTGCCGCGACGCTGGACCTTGCGGTACGCGCGCTCGGGATCGCCGCCGGCGGCCTCAGGGGTGCAGAAGCGGCGCTCGATCTCGGCATGGGCCCAGTCGCGGCGACCGCGTTCCACGAGCCGGCGTTCGAGTTCTTCGACCAGCTGGTCGAGATAGAGCACATCATCGGCGGCGTAGTGGAGCTGGGCCTCCTTGAGCGGACGGCGCGTCCAGTCGGAGAACGTCTCGTTGTGATTGAGGCGCACGTTGAGCACCGCATCGAGCAGACGGTCGAGGCTGGCGCTGGCCGTCAGGCCCACGAAGCCGGCGGCGATCTGCGTATCGAACACGTTGGCGGGCACCGAGCCGAAGTGGAGTCCGAAGGCGATCAGATCGGCCGACGGCGCGTGCATCAACTTCTGCACCGATGCATCCGCGATCAGCTCGCCAAGCGGCTCCAGCGGAGCGCCGGCCAGCGGGTCGACGAGCCAGATCGTGTCGCCGACCGCGACCTGTACGAGGCAGAGCTGCGGGGCGTAGGACTTCTCCCACATGAACTCGGTGTCGAGCGCGCAACGTCCTGCTGCGCGGGCCGCCGCGGTCACCTCAGCGACGCCCGCAGCGTCGGTGACCATGCGTGGGAGATCGAACACGCCCGAAGCCTACCGCTCCGTCCCGGGCGGGGCGGACGGTATCCTGCGGCGCATGGGCGTACCTCTGATGGATCTGCGCGGCCAGTGGGCCCCGCTCCACGACAAGATCACCACGGCGGTCGGCGAGGTGATCTCGAGTGGCGTATTCATCCTCGGTCCGAACGTCAAGGCGTTTGAGGCCGAAACCGCCGCCGATCTTGGCGTCGCGCATGCGGTTGGCGTGGCCAACGGCACCGACGCGCTGCTGCTGGCGCTGCGCGCGCACGACATCGGCGCCGGTGACGAGGTGATCTGCCCGGCCTACACCTTCTACGCCACGCCCGAGTCGATTGCGGCTGTCGGCGCCACGCCGGTCTTTGCCGACATCGAGCCGACCACGTACCAGCTGGATCCGGCCTCGGTCGAGGCGGCCATTACCGATCGCACCAAGGCGATCATGGCGGTCCACCTCTTCGGCCATCCCGCGCCGATGAAGGAGCTGCGCGCCATTGCGGACGCCAAGGGCCTGCTGCTGATCGAGGACGCGGCGCAGTCCTACGGCGCCTCGCTGGACGGCGTGCGCTGCGGCGCGATCGGCGACATCGCGACGTTCTCGTTCTTCCCAACCAAGAACCTTGGCGGCTTTGGTGATGGCGGCCTCGTCACGACGAACGACGACGCCATCGCCGAACGCATCCGCGAGCTGCGTTTCCACGGCTCGAAGGACAAGCGCACGTTCACGCAGGTGGGCATGAACTCCCGTCTCGACGAAATGCAGGCCGCGATCCTGCGCGTGTTGCTGCCCGAGTTGGCCGGTTGGAACGACATGCGCCAGGCCGCGGCTCAGCGCTATGCCGACCTTGGCCTTGACCGCTTCGTCGAGCTGCCCGGCTCCGCCGTCGGTGCAGATCCGATTTACCACCTCTACGTCGTGCGGTGTGCGGATCGCGACGCGATCCAGGGAGCACTCAAGGCAGCTGAGGTCGGTAGCGTCGTCTACTACGACACCCCGCATCACCTCCAGCCCGTCTTCGCGGACCTCGGCTACGAGGAGGGCAGCCTGCCCGAGACCGAGCGCGCGTCGCGCGAGTGCCTCGCGTTGCCGATGTACCCGACGCTGCCCGAGGCCGATCAGCACGCGCTGATTGCCGCCCTCGAGGCCGCCTCCGCGTAGCCGCGCAATGCGCGTCTGGATCGATCTCACCAACGCGCCGCACGTGCCGGTCCTCGCACCACTCGTGCGCGTGCTCGAGAGCCGTGGCGCCACGGTCGAGTTGACGGCGCGGCCGTATGGCCAAACCGCGGAGCTCGCCGCGCTGCACGGCCTGCACGTCGAGGAGGTCGGCGCACACGGTGGGCGGTCTCGATTTGGCAAGGGCCGTGCTGCGGTGGGTCGCGTACACGCGTTGCGTCAATGGGCCAAGCCGCGTCGCTTCGACGTCGGGCTGGCGCACGGCTCGACCGACCAGCCGATGGTGGGTCGCCTGCTCGGCTTTCCGACGGTGACGATGTTCGATTACGAAGGCGCGAAGCTCCAGCACGGCGTCAACTGCCGGCTGGCCGCCCGTGTCCTCGTGCCCGACGCGATCCCGCTCGAGGCGATCACGGCGCACGGCGCCAAGGCGACGAACGTCGTGCGCTTCCCGGGGCTCAAAGAGGAGTACGCGCTCTGGGGCTTCGAGGCCAACCCGTCCGTCCGCGTTGACCTTGGCGTGCGCGCCGACGCGCTCCTCGCGATCATGCGGCCGCCGCCGGAGCTCGCGCTCTACCACCGCACCGACAACCCGCTGTTCGGCCAGGTGCTGCGCGCGCTGTCCGCCGATGCGCGCGTAGATCAAGTCGTGCTGCCGCGCACACGTGAGCAGGGCGATGCGGTGCGCGCACTTGGCCTCGAGCACGTGATCGTCCCCGAGCGCGCCGTCGACGCCCGTAGTCTCGTCGCCACTGCCGATCTCGTCATCTCGGCGGGTGGCACGATGAATCGCGAGGCAGTGGTCCTCGGTACGCCGGTCTGGACGACGTTCGCGGGCACGCTTGGTGCCGTGGATCGTGCGCTGATCGCCGATGGGCGGCTCAAGCAGTTGGAACGGGTCGAGGACCTTGTGATCGCACCGCGCGGGCCGGCTGCAGCGCCGACGCTGCGCGACCCGGCGACGCTCGTGGATCTGGCGTTCAATGGGCTCGTCTGACGACTTGGTGGCCTCGAGGTGGCTCGGTCCGAAAGGACCGATTCACCTCGAGGTCAGCAGGTCGCCTCGATTGATTGCCTGCGCGAGCAGTTGCGCCTGTTCCCGAGGGCATCGACTCCAGGCGACGCGATGACCTCGAGGCCTTCGCGTCGTCAACGGAGGCAGGGTTCGCAGGGCCCAGCGGGAAGCCCAATCTATGGACGAGTGGGAAGCACCACCTATGCCCGAGCTTCGCTCGGCCATAGGTGTCCCGCACTTCGTGCCGGACACCTATAATGATCGCTGATATGCGTCTTCCCTCCTGGCATCGCGTGGGTCATATGGCGGCAGACGCCGCGGTGGCGGCGGCTGCTTGGTGGCTCGCGTTCCAGCTGCGGTTCGACGTGGTGCCGATCTGGGCGAATACGCTCTTCTGGGCCACGCTGCCGTGGGTCGTCGTGCTGACCGTCGCGGTGTTCGTGCTCAACGGGCTGTACACACGCTGGTGGCGCTACGTCTCGCTGCGCGACGTGCGCCTGCTGCTGCGCGCCTCGGTGATCGCACTCGTGGTCGTCGCGCTCTACGCGAACCTCTTCCCGCCCGTCGCCGCCACGCCGCCGCGTGGTGTCCTGGCGATCTGGTTCCTGCTGCTCCTGCTCGGCACCGTCGGCGTCCGCGCCGTGGCGCGCACCATCCTCGAGGGTCGCGGCACGCTGTTCCCCCGCGGCCGCGAGGTGATCGTGGTCGGCGCCGGCGACGCCGGTTCCGTGATCGTGCGCGAGATGCTCGCCAACCGCTCGCTGCGCATGACGCCGATCCGCCTCTGTGACGACGATCCTCGCAAGCAGGGCATGCGCCTCCACGGCGTCAAGGTCGACGGCACCACGCACGATCTGGCCAGCGTCCTCAAGGCCTCGCCGCCGGATGAGGTCGTGATCGCCATGCCCGGTGCCGACGGTACCGCGCGCCAGCGCGTCGTCGACGCGTGTCGCCGCGCCGGCGTGCCGGTCAAGACGCTGCCGGGTCTCTACGACCTGCTGGATGGCGACCCGACGCTGCTGCGCCGTCTGCGCGAAGTGCAGGTGGAGGACATCCTCGGCCGCCAGCCCGTCAATCTCGACCTGGCCTCGATGGGCGGCTACCTCGCCGGCCAGTCGGTGGTCGTGACCGGCGCCGGCGGCTCGATCGGCTCGGAACTCGTGCGCCAGATCAGCCGCCTCTCGCCGGCGCGGCTCACGCTGATCGATCACGCAGAGGACAACATCTTCCAGATCGACCAGTGGCTGCGCGAGCACGAGATCGCCAACGTGCATTCGTGTGTCGCCGACGTCAAGGACGCCGACCGCATGCGCAAGATCATCGCGGAGGCCCAGCCGAACGTGATCTTCCACGCGGCGGCCTACAAGCACGTGCCGCTGATGGAGATCAACCCCTTCAGCGCCCTCCGCAACAACGTGCTCGCCACGCGCGCGCTGGCCGAGATCGCCGCCGATGCGGGCGTCGAGCGCTTCGTGCTCGTCTCGACCGACAAGGCCGTCATCTCCGAGACCGCGATGGGTGCCTCGAAGGCCCTCTGCGAGTACGTCGTCGAAGCCGAGGCCCAGGAGCGTCCCGGCACGCGCTTCATGGCTGTCCGCTTCGGCAACGTCCTCGGCTCGTCTGGTTCGGTGATCCCGACGTTCCGTCGTCAGATCCTCGAAGGCGGCCCGGTCACCGTCACCGACCCCGAGATGACGCGCTTCTTCATGACGATCCCCGAGGCCGTGCAGCTGATCGTGCAGGCGGGTGGTGTCGGCCAGTCGGGCGACATCTTCGTGCTCGACATGGGCGATCCGGTGCGGATCATGGACCTGGCGCAGGACATGGTGCGCCTGATGGGCCGCGAGCCCGGCAAGGACATCGAGATCAGCGTGATCGGTCGCCGCCCCGGCGAGGTGCTGCACGAGCGCCTCTTCGCCGACGACGAGTCCGTCGAGCGCACGCACCACGACAAGCTGATGCGCGCCCGCCGTGGTCGCATCGACGCTGCGTGGCTTGCCGGCCGCCTTGACGAGATCGACCTGGCGCTCCAGCGCGGGGCAGACGCCGAGGCGCTCGAGCTCTACTTTGCCGCTGCCAAGGCGCCGGTGCGCGAAACCGTCGCGACCCGCAAGGTGACCGACTGATGGACACCAAGCAGCTCGCTGCGCTGGTCGCCGTCGTCGACCGCTCCAGTTTCTCGCAGGCCGCCGAGCAGCTCGGTGTCACGCAGCCCGCCGTCTCGCTCGCGATCCGTTCGCTCGAGAAGCGCCTTGGCTGCCAGCTGATCGATCGCTCTGGCCGTGTCGTCGAGCCGACCGAGGCCGGTCAGGTTGCCTATCGCCATGCACAGCGCATCTTGGGTGCCGAGCGCGATCTGTTTCACAGCCTCGAGGAAGAAGGCGAGGGTCTGCACGGGCACCTGATCGTCGGCGCCTCGACCGGGCCAGGCGAACGCATCCTGCCCGCGCTGCTCGGGGCGTTCCACAAGGAGTACCCCGAGGTGCTCGTCTCGCTGCGTGTCGACGACACGGAGACGATCGTCGATCGCGTCCTCGATCGGCAGCTCGAGTTCGGCATCGTCGGCGCCGAGCGCGCGCATCGCTCGCTCGTCTTCGAGCCGTTCCTGCGCGACGAGGTCGTCCTCGTCGTCACCAACGATCATCCGTTCGCCGGCAAGCAGATCACCGTCGAGGAGCTCGTCCACGAGCCGCTCGTCGTCCAGCAGGAAGGTGCCGGTGTGCGCACCGTGGTCGAACGCGAGCTGCGCGCCCACGGCATCCGCGCCCGCGATCTCAACGTCGTCGCCGAGCTCGGCCTGCAGGAGTCGGCCAAGTCGGCCGTCGAGGCAGGCCTGGGGGTGACGTTCCTCTCGCGCCTTGCGGTCGAGCGCGAGCTCGAAGAGGGGCGCCTGTCGAGCGCGACGGTCAAGGGTCTCGAGCCCGGCCGCCTGTTCTACGCGGTGCGCAATGCGTCGCGGCCGCAGAGTCGCCTCGTCGTGTCGTTCCTCGACTTCGCCCGCACCACGCTCGGCGAGCGGGCGGTCTTCCCCGAGGCGACGCGCGATCGTCCGGTGCGCGGCAGCCGCGTCGGCTGAGCGATGCCCGACGTCATTGCCTTCGACGCCGACGTCATCGGCCGCAATCGCACCGGTGACGAGACCGTTGCCACGGGCCTGCTGACGGCGCTCGCGGCGCGCGACGACCTGCCCTTCACCGTGCTCGCGTACGTGCGCGACCCCGACCGCGTGCCCGAGGTCATCACCGCCTCTGGCGTGGTGCGTCCGGTGGCCGTCGACGTGGGCTCCAACTACCGCCGCGTGGCCGTGAGTCTGCCCGCCCGCCTGCGCGCTGATCGCCCCGCGCTGTACCACGGCAACTACGTGCTGCCGCCGGGTCTCACCTGTCCGGGTGTCGTGACGGTCCACGACTCGTCGTACCGCTTTGCGCCCGAACTGATGCCCAAGGCCGACGCGCTTGCCTTCGGTCGCTTCGTGCCGTGGTCGATCCGCCGCGCGGCGCGCGTGGTGACGGTCTCCGAGCACTCCCGCGAGGACGTCCTGCGCACCGTGCCCGGGCTCGACCCGAGCCACGTCGTCGCGATTCCCAACGGCGTCTCTGCGGCGTACGCGCCCGACCCGACCGCCGACGAGCGCGTGCGCGCGGCGTGGGGGCTCGAGCCGGGCTACGTGCTGTTCATCGGCGCACTGCAGCCGCGGAAGAACCTGCTGCGGCTGCTCGAGGCCTACGCCCGGGTGCGCGATGCGCGCGACGACATGCCACTGCTCGTCCTGGCTGGCGGCGCCAAGCAGGACGAGACCGAGCTCGATGCCCGCATCGCCGAGCTGCGCCTCCAGAACCACGTACGCCGGATCGGCTACGTCCAGGGGGAGCACGCGCTGCGCGATCTCTACGCGGCTGCGGGCGTCTTCGCATTCCCGTCGCTCTACGAGGGGTTCGGCCTGCCGGTCGCCGAGGCCATGGCCACGGGCACGCCGGTCCTCACGAGCGACACGACGGCGCTGCCCGAGGTTGCGGGAGGCGCGGCGGTGCTGGCCAACCCGCTCGACGTCGCCTCGATCGCCGACGGTCTGGCGCGTCTGCTCGACGATGAGGCGCTGCGCACGCGCTGCCGCGACGCCGGCATCGCCCGCGCCGCCGAGCTGACGTGGACGGCCGCGGCCGAGCGCCTGGCCGGTGTCTGGCAGGACGTGCTGCGCGAGCAGCCGCAGGCGCATCGCGCGGTGCGCCCCGTGGCTGCCGGCAAGCAGGCCTCGGTCGTCGCCGCACTCACCTCGACCGGCCAGGCCGACGACCTGCCCGACGCGATCGCCGGGCTGCGTCAGCAGAACATGGGCGACGCGCTCACGATCGTCGTCGTGGCCAATCGACCGGGCGACGGCACCGCCGAGCTGATCCGCGCCGACTACCCCGACTGCGTGCTGGTCGAGCAGCCCGATACGCGTTCGTACGCCGAGAATCAGGCCGTCGCCTTCGCTGCCGCACCCGGCGACTATCTCGCGATCGTCAACCCCGACGCCATTGCGCAGCTCGACTGCCTGCCACGACTCGTGCGCTTCATGGAGGAGCACCCGCGCTGCGGCCTCGTCGCACCGACCTTGCGCAATCTCGACGGCTCGTACCAGGAGGCGGCACGCCGCTTCCCCGAGCCCGCCGGTTCCGTCATCCGCCGCACGCCGCTGCGCAAGGTGCTGCCGCCGTCGCGCTATGCCGCCGACCACTACCTCGGTGAGCCCACGGGTCCGCGACTGGTCGACTGGTCGCTCGGTGCGTTCCTGTTGATCCGCCGCGAGGCGTGGGACGACGTCGGCGGGTTCGACGAGGCCTTCGCGCCGCTCTACGTCGAGGAGATCGAGCTGCAGTGGCGCCTCTGGCAGCGCGGCTGGGAGATCTGGCAGGAGCCCGCCGCCGAGGTCGTGCACGCGCACCAGGCCGCCAGCGACGGCAAGTTCATCGACAAGCGCACGGTCTGGCACCTGCGCAACGTGGGGCGCTTCATCAAGCGTCACCCCACCGTGCTCGGCGGCCAGGCACCGGGCCTCGCGCCGTCTCGGCGTGGTCAGACCAGCGAGCAGTAGAGCTCGACGTAGCGCTCGGCGGCGATCGCCCACGTCGCCTGCTCGGCGCGTGCGCGCCCAGCGAGAATCAGCTGATCGCGGCGGTCGATCGCCTCGTCGATGCCCGCGGCGATCGACTCGACGTTGAGCGGATCGACGAGTACGGCCGCTTCGCCGCAGGTCTCGGGCAGCGCCCCGGCACGGGCGGCTACGACCGGTGCGCCAGCGGCGAAGGCCTCGAGGGCGGGAAGGCCCGAGCCCTCGTGCAGCGACGGGATCGCCACGGCGGCTGCGCCACGGTACAGCGCACGCAGTTCGGTGTCGGACACGCGGCCGGCGCACCGCAGCCACGGCGCGTCGGGCAGGCGCACATCGCCCCAGCCGTCGGCGCCCACGTGCACCAGCTCTTCCTCCGAGCCGCGTTCGCGGCGCAGGCGCATGGCGTCCACCAGGCGCTGCAGGTTCTTGCGCGGCTCGGGTGTGCCGACGGCGAGCACGTACGGGGTGCTGTTCGTTGCGGGCTCGCCTGGCGTGGACCAGAACGCATCGACGCCGTTGGGGATCACATGGATCCGATGCGCCACGCCCGGTGCGAACGCGGCGACGTCATCGGCTGTGTCCTGCGAGACGGCGACGATCGCGTCGGCGGCCGCCAGCACACGCGGCAGGGTGCGCTGGGTGTAGGTGCGGTTCCAGCGACTCAGCGTTTCGGGGTGGCGGACAACGGCGAGGTCGTGCACCGTCACGACGGTCGGCGGCCGTCCCGGCGAGAGCGGCCCGCGGGGCAGCGGCAGGTGCAGCACGTCGGCACCACGCGCAGCGGCCTCGGCGCGTGCGCCGCGCGTCGCCCACGCCAGATCAAGTCGGAGGGCGAGCGCCCGCCGGCTGGCGGTGCCGGCGGCCGGCGTCGAGCCCATGCCGATCCGCAGCACGTCGGCGTCGGCGCGATCAGCGAGCGCGTCGGCCAGCTGCAGCGCAGTGCGCGCCACACCGGCCTGGCCGAGGCGCGTGGCCGAGAGGTCGAACGCGATCCGCAACGGTCGCGCGCCCATGCCTACGCGCGCGTCTGGCCGGTGCCGATGACGACGTACTTCGTCGTCGTCAGATCCTCGAGCCCGATCGGACCGCGCACGTGCAGGCGCGCCGTCGAGTTGCCCACCTCGGCGCCCATGCCGTATTCGCCGCCGTCGGTGAAGCGCGTCGAGGCGTTCACGTAGACGCACGCCGAATCGACGCCGTCGGTGAAGGTGCGCGACGCCTCGAGCGAGTCGGTGACGATCGCCTCGGAGTGGCCCGTCGAGTGCCGGTCGATGTGGTCGAGGGCGGCGTCGAGGTCATCGACCACGCGCACGGCGAGGATCAGGTCGAGATACTCGGCATCCCAGTCGGCCTCTGTCGCCTCGTTGATCTCGAAGTCGATCGCGGCGCGTGTGCGCTCATCGCCGCGCAGCTCGACCCCTGCATCGCGCAGGGCCGTGAGCACCGGCTGGAGCAGGTCGGTGCGGTCGGCGTGCACCAGCAGCGTCTCGGCCGCGTTGCACACGCCGGGGCGGTGGACCTTGGCGTTCAGCGTGATCGCGACGGCCATGTCGGCGTTCGCATCGCGATCGAGGTAGACGTGGCAGATGCCGCCGGCGGCTGCGAGGACGGGAATGCGGCTCTTCTCGAGCAGGAAGTCCTTGAGTGCCTCGCCACCGCGGGGCACCACGATGTCGGCGGCACTGGCGTCGCTCACGAGCTCGCCGAGGTCGTCACGGGAGCCCTCGATCGGGATCACGATGTCCTCGGGCAGGCCCGCATCGGCGAGGCCGCCGCGCACCGCGGCGCTGAGGGCGGCGTTCGTGTGCTTCGCAGAGGCCGAGCCACGCAGCAGTGCCACGTTGCCCGACTTGATGCACAGCGCGGCGACGTCGACCGTCACGTTGGGGCGTGCCTCGTAGACCACGAGGACGCGGCCGATCGGGACGCGCACCTTGGAGAGCTCGAGGCCGTTGTGCAGGCGGCGATCGTCGATCACGCGGCCGACGGGATCGGGGAGCGCAGCCACATCGCGGACGGCCTGGGCCAGTGCGGCCAGGCGCTCGTCGTTGAGCGTGAGTCGATCGATCAGTGCCGCAGTGGTGTTGTCGGCGACGGCGGCGGCGACGTCCTGCGCATTGGCGGTGAGGATCGCAGCGGCGTCGGCCTCGAGGTGAGCGGCGATCGAGGCCAGCGCCGCGTCGCGGACGTCGGTGCTGGCACTGCGGATGGCGCGCGCGGCGGCGCGGCCTCGGGTGGCGATCTCGCTCTGCGTGGTGGCGCTCATGGTCGCCAAGGATAGAGGCTGGAGCGCGTTCGGCGAGCGGTGCGGTTAGAGCAGCACGAGGCGGTCGCGGTGCACGGCCGGGTCGGCGCCGCGCTTGCCGATCTGCTGCTTCAGCTCCGTGTTGCCCATCTCTGCGATACCACGGGCGAACACGACGCCTTTCGCATCGACCAGCTCGACGCCGTCGCCGGCCGCAAACCGCCCGTTGACGGCCTTGATGCCCACGGGCAGGAGCGAGGCACCGTCCTGCTCAAGCGCCGTGCGCGCGCCACTGTCGACTTCGATGCGGCCCGTCGTCGGCAGGGCGTGGCGGAGCCACAGCTTGTAGGCCGACGGCGAGGTCCCCTTGGCGGGGAAGCGCGTGCCGACCTGCTCGCCGGCGATCGCCGCGGCGATCGAGCCGCTGCGTCCACCGTTGGCGATCACGCATGCCGAACCGCCGGCGCGCGCCATCTCGGCGGCGACGACCTTGGAGCGCATGCCGCCGCTGCCCCAGCCGGAGCCGGCCGCGGCGGTATCCACGTCGTCCAGCACCGACGCATCGGGCACCTCGCGCACGAGCGCCGCGTCGGGGTGCTTGGGATCACGGGTGTAGAGCCCCTCCTGATCGGTCAGCAGCACCAACAGGCGGGCACCGAGCAGCACGGCAACCTGCGCGGCGAGCGCATCGTTGTCGCCGAAGGTGATCTCCTGCGTGGCCGTCGAGTCGTTCTCGTTGACGATCGGCGTGACGCCCCAGCCCAGCAGCGTCTCGAGCGTATGGCGCGCGTTGAGGTAGGACTCGCGGCGCTCGAAGTCGCTCGCCGCGAGCAGCACCTGGCCGGTGCCGCGGCCAGAGCGGCCGAGCGCGCGCTGCCACGCCTGCTGGAGGATCGCCTGACCGACGGCGGCTGCCGCCTGCAGCTCGGCGGTCGTCCCCGGGCGATCCATGCGACCCAGATGGCCGAGACCAAGGGCGATGGCGCCCGACGACACGATGCAGATCGGTGTGTCGGCAGTGATGGCACCGATCTCGTCGGCGATGCGATCGAGGCGGCTCTTGCGCAGGCGGCCGCGCGTATCCACCAGGGTGGAACTGCCGAGCTTGATGACGACGGGGCGGGCCATGCGATGCATGGTACGGAGGTCAGGTTCGTGAACCTGCCACCACGGGGCTACCGGATCGGACGATCGCGCCCGGCGAGCTTCCGGACGGTGTCGGCGTCGTCGCCGGTGACGATCAGTTCGAAGATCGGCTTGTCGCTCTTCAGCGTCTGCCGGGTGGTCAGCTTCGTCACGATGATGCCCATGCGCTGGCAGTAGGTCAGCAGGCGGTCGCGGTCGTTGCAGAGCAAGCGCCAGACCTCTTCCTGCAGGTGGCGATCGAAGTCGGGAGCCATGCCGACCTCGCCCGTCAGGGCGACGTCAACGGCCGCTCGGTACATCGCTGCGGCGTCATCCATCTCGGTCATGCGGCTTCCATCGCTCCTTCGAGGCGAGCGAGGACGATGTCCACATCGGCCCCGCTGATATTGAGTGGTGGCGCCAGCATGACAGCCTCGACCACGCGACTCCCGACACGCGTGACGCACGAGTAGATCATCAGGTGCTGTTCGCGCGCCGCGGCGACCACGCGGGCGGTCGCGCCGGCGCGCGGGGAGAGGGTGTCGCGGTCCTCGACGAGTTCGATGCCCTGCAAGAGGCCCATGCCGCGGACCTGGCCGACGTGGGGGCTGGCGGTGGCGATGCGGTCGAGGCCAGCGCGCAGATGCGCGCCCATCGCGGCGGCGTTCTCGAGCAGCTGCTCGTCCTGGATCACGCGGATCATCTCGGCGCCGACGGCACATCCGAGCGGGTAGCCAGAGAACGTGTGACCGACCGGGAAGCCGTCGGGGCGGCGCATCAGTACCTCGGCGACATAACCGGCCGTCAGCATGCCGGAGAACGGCACGATGCCGCTCGTCACACCCTTGGCAAAGGTGATGACGTCGGGCTCCACGCGCCACTGTTCGACGCCGAACCAGGTACCGGTGCGACCGAAGCCGGTGATCGTCTCGTCGCAGATCATCAGCAGCTCGTAGCGGGTGCAGAGCTCGCGGACGCCCTGGAGGTACCCGTCAGGCGGCGTCAACGCTGCCCCGCTGGCGCCGGTGATCGGCTCGAGGAACACGGCACCGACGGTCTCTGGCCCGCGCGCGACGATCGCGGCCTCAAGCTCGGTGAGGGCGTAGGCGCACTCCTCCTCGGGCGTGCGGCGCGCACCGATGTCGGCACCGGGCGTGGGGGCGATCGCGTTCGGATCGAGCAGCGCCTCGTAGTCATCGCGGCGCGCGGTCCCCGACAGCCCGAGGGCGCCGACCGTCGAGCCGTGGTACGACGGCACCCGCGAGATCAGCCCGGTCTTCTCCGGTCGACCGAGCTCCTGCCAGTACAGGAAGACGAGGTTGATGGCCGACTCGACGGACTCCGAGCCGGACGAGTTGAAGAACGCCCACGAGTCGGGCATCGGCGAGATCTCGCGCAGCAGCTCGGCGAGCTCGAGCATCGGTTCGTTCGAGAACGAGAACCGGTAGGTGAACGTCAGCTGCTCGGCCTGGCGCTTGAGCGCCTCGACGAGCCGTGGATGGCAATGCCCGACGCTCATCACCATCGCACCGCCGCAGGCATCGATCCATTCCTGCCCGTCAGCGGTCCAGATCCGACAGCCCTCGGCGCGCACCGCCGTCGGCAGCACGCGGCCTGGGGTTGCGGTGAGAGAGAAGTCGATGGGGCCGCTCATGCGCTCACAGTGTGCCGCACGGCGAGGGAGCCAAGCGAGATCCGCCGCGGCGCGGCATGATTCGACCGTGGGCATAGGGAGGAGCGCAACGCGGGGCGTGCTGGCAATGGCCTGCATCGGCGTGGCCGCGCTGGTTGCGGCCTGCGGCTCGTCGGACGGCGGGTCGACGGATGCTGCGTCGATCGATCCGCTCACGGCCACGGTGCCTGCGTCGACGATCCCGGCTGACACACCAGCCGAGCCCGGCATCTTCCGGCTGACCGGCCAGCCATCGCTCGCCTTCGACCTCGTGCGCTCAGGCGCCGCGCTCGGTTTTGTCGGCCGCGAGGGGCTCAGCATGCGCATCGGTCCTCCCGCATCCGGCGACGCCATTCTCGCGGCGCTGCGCTCGGGAGCGGCCGATGCTGCGGTCGTCTCGTCGGATGAGGCGCTCGCGCTCGCCTCGCGGGATGCCAAGCTGCGGATCGTGCTGCTGCTCACGTCGGTCACCTCGGGCGAGGTGATTCTGGCCCGTCCTGACGTCGGCGATGTGACCGGCCTTGTCGGCAAGCGTGTCGCTTACGCGGCGGGCACCGACGGCGAGCTCCTACTGCGCGGGATCCTGGCCGCCAACGACGTGCCGGTGACGCAGCTTCAGCTCGTCCGCTCGGGTGGGACCGCACCGGGTGTGCTGCTGCTCGATGGCAGCGCCGATGCGGCGGTCGACACCGAGGTGCAGGCCGTCGAGGTGCAGGCTGCCGATCCGACGATTGTGCCGATCGCAACTGCCGGCGATGAGCCGGGTCTGCTCTCCCAGGTGCTTGTGGTGCGCGAGGAGACTGCGCGCTCGCGCCCGGGGCAGGTACTCGCCTTCATTCGAGCGTGGCAGGACCTCTATAGCTTCGAGCGAGATAATCCCGATGCGGTCGCGACGGGCATCGCGGCACGGGGCGATATCGCGGTCGAGGACGTCAACGCCGACCTTGCGGGCAACGCGCTCTACGACGTGCCGGCCAATGCCGTCGATCTCCTGCCCGGCGGCGAGTACTACGACCAGACCCTCAGAGAGATTGACGCTGCAGCGACTGCCGCCGGCTGGCTCGCCGCACCGGTGGATCCACTCGCGCTTATCGACGGAGCCTTCGCGCAGGCCGTCGCGAGTGCGCGATGATGCCGTCATGAAGCGGATGAAGATCGTGCTGGACGGAGGCGCATTGGCCCGCGCGGAGGTCGTCGCCGTCGCGTGTGGCGACGCCGATGTCGCGCTCGGCGAGCATGCCCGCGCGGGCATCGCAGCGGCCGCCGAGCTCATTGCTCGCGTCGCGGGCGAAGGGCAGGCGGTCTACGGCGTGACGACGGGCTTTGGTTCGCTCGAGTCGGTCCGCATCCCCGATGACCAGCTCTCCGAGCTCCAGGTCAATATCGTCCGTAGCCACGCCGTCGGTGTCGGTGATCCGTTGTCCGTCGATGTGGTGCGGGGCATGCTCTTGCTGCTGGCGGCGTCGTTGTCGCGCGGCCACTCCGGCGTGCGTATCGACATCGTGGAGTTGCTCGTCGAACTGCTCAACGCTGGCGTCACGCCCGTCGTGCCGTCGCGCGGGTCGGTCGGTGCCAGTGGCGACCTCGCGCCGCTCGCCCACGTTGCGCTCGTGCTGATTGGCGAAGGCGAGGCGTTCTCCCCGGCCGGCGAGCGCATCGACGGTGCTGCTGCCCTGCGGCTCGTCGGTGTCGAGCCGATCGCGCTCGGCCCCAAGGAGGGGCTCGCGCTGCTCAACGGCACACACCTGATGGCGTCGATTGGCGCCCTCGCCCTGACGGAGGCCGAGCGCCTCTACGCCGCTGCGCAGGTTGCCGCCGCGATGAGCGTCGATGCGCTGCTCGGCTCGTCGGCACCGTTCGACCCGCGACTGCACGTCCTGCGCAATCGCTCGGAGCAGCAGGCTGTCGCCGCGCGCCTGTTGGAGTTGATCGACGGGTCGGAGATGCGCGAGAGCCACGTCGACTGCGACCGCGTGCAGGATGCCTACACGCTGCGGTGCATTCCGCAGGTTCTGGGCGCGGTGGGCGAGGCCCTTGCCTACGTCGATCGTGCGCTCGAGCCCGAGTTCGGTGCCGTCACCGATAATCCGCTGCTGTTCGTCGAGGACGGCGATGTGCTCAGTGGCGGCAATTTCCACGGCCAGCCGCTCTCGCTCCCGCTCGACATGCTGACCATCGCCGTCCAGGAACTCGCAGCGTTCTCCGAGCGCCGCATCTTCCGCCTGATGGATGGCCGCAGTGGCGATCCGCACGCGCTGCCGCCGTTCCTGATCGCAGAGCCGGGCACGAAGTCCGGCCTGATGATCGCGCAGTACATGGCCGCGAGCCTCGTTGCCGAGGGCGCCGTCCTGTCGCACCCCGCCGGTGTCGGCAGCCTGCCGACCAGCGCCGGGCAGGAGGACTTCAACTCGATGGGTGCGACCGCCGGACTGCAGGCGCTGCAAGTGCTCGCGCTGGCACGGCGCGTCGTCGCGGTGGAGCTGATCGCCGCCGCCCAGGGCTTCGATCTGCGCCGCCCCCTGTTGTCGGGGCCGAAGCTCGAAGCCGAGTACGCAAAGGTGCGCGCACTCTCGCCACCGCTCGTCGAGGATCGCTCCCAGTCTGCGGAGTTCGAGGCGGTCGCCGAGGCGATTCGCGTCGGCGTCTTCGGCTAGCTGATCGTGGCGAGGTAGACCTCGCCGTCGATCACCGCGAGCGTCCCACCGCCGTCGAGCTGCAGCGCGTCCTGCTCGCCGAGCGCGTGCTCCTCGTCATCGACCGCGACGGTCGCGGAACCGCCGAGGGCGATCGCGAAGGCGATCGGCGCTGCGAGCGACCGCTCGTCGCCGATCTGCAGCACTTCGACCGTGCCGTTGGCGCGCGTGCGATCCCACATCAGGTTGAGGTCGCGACCGGAGCCCGGAGCCATCGTCAGGCTCGTCGGTACGTCGCCCGGAAACGCGATCGCCTCGTGGCGCCCGAGCGGCGCAGGGGCCGCACCGTCGATCGTCAGCTCGACGTCATCACCGGCGAGCAGCACGAGGATGCGATCCACGTCCCCGATTTCCGAGAACGGGCCGTCACCCGCCAGGTCGGCCATCGAGAGCCGCCAGCGGAACGGCGCACCGGATGCACCGGGGGTGTCATCAATCGCGATCTCGTGCGTCGTGCCGGCGCCATTGCGCCACGGCATGGCGACGTAGTCCGAGGCGGGCAGGTGTGTGATCAGAGCCATGGCAGGAGTATGCGCACGCCCCCGGATCCGCGGCGCCTGTACGATCCCGCCAACGCACGTCGTCGACGATGAGCACTCTGCCCCGCACCACCAAGACCCGCCTCCCCTCGGAGGTGTTCGACCTGCCGATCGAGAAGATCCGCTCGGGCTGGTATTCGGACGCGTACTTCAACCACACGCAGAAGGTCTTGGTGCGCGATGCGCACCGCCCGCGCGTGCTGGTGCAGGTGTTCCAGCGCGGCTCGTCGGTGCTCGGCGGCGTTGATGAGGCGATCGCCACGCTGCGCGAGTGCGCCGGCCTCGTTCGCGAAGACGGCACGTGGGAGGCCGGCTGGGATGACCTCGTCGTGCACGCGCTCTACGACGGCGACGAGATTTCGCCGTGGGAGAGCGTGCTGACGATCGAGGGTGACTACACGTACTTCTGTCATCTCGAGACCGTCTACCTCGGCAGCCTTGCGCGTCGCAGCCTCGTCGCCACGAACGTCCGCGAGGTCGTACAGGCCGCCTCGCCGAAGCCGATCATGTACTTCCCCGCCCGGCACGATCACTACCGCGTGCAGACCGGCGATGGCTACGCCGCCCACATCGCCGGCGCGATCGGCGTCTCGACCGACGCCCAGGCCGACTGGTGGGGCGAGCGCGGCCTCGGCACCGTCCCGCACGGCCTGATCGCGGCGTACAACGGCGACACCGTCGCGGCCGCCGAGGCCTTCGCACGGTGCTCCGATCCGGGTCAGAACCTCGTCGTCCTCGTTGATTTCGACAACGACTGTCCCGGCACCGCGGTGCGCGTCGCCGAGGCCCTTGGCGAGCGCCTGTGGGGTGTCCGCCTCGACACGTCGGGGACGATGGTCGATAGCTCGCTGTGGGACATGATGGGTCGCTTCGATCCGCGTGGCGTCAACCCGCAGCTGGTCTGGAACGTGCGCAGCGCACTCGATACGGCGGGCTTCGAAGACGTCCGCATCGTCGTCTCCGGCGGCTTCACCGCCGCGAAGATCCGTGAGTTCGAGACGGCTGGGGTGCCGGTCGACTCGTACGGTGTGGGCTCGGCGCTGATCCGCGGTTCGTGCGACTTCACGGCGGACGTCGTGATGGTCGATGGCAAGCCCGGCGGCAAGGTCGGTCGTGAGCCCCTGCCGAACCCGCGCCTCGAGCGCGTGGTCTAGGCGCAGGCTCCGATACGCTTCTGCCTCGTGCAGGGCGCCATTGGCATTCATCACCTCGGCATCGCCGTTGCGGATCTGGAGTCTGCTGCCGAGCGCTGGGCGCTCTTGGTTGGCGCCGTTGTCGACCACGGTCAGGACTCCGAAGCTCTTGGCACCCGCGCGCTCGCGATCCGCACGCCGCAGGGCCCGATGCTCGAACTCGTCGCGCCGTACAGCGAGGACACGCCCGTCGGTCGCTTCATCGCGAAGCGCGGCGAGGGCATGCACCACGTGGCGTACGAGGTCGGCGATATCGAGGCCGAGGTCGCCCGCCTGGTCGCCGAGGGCGTCGAAATGATCGACGAGCAGCCGCGCGCCGGCCTCTTCGGTTTGCAGGTCGCATTCATTCATCCCGAGGCCGTGCAGGGTGTCCTGCTCGAGCTCGTCCAACCTGGAGGTTCGCACTGATGGCAGAGAACACGCGTGTCGAGATCGGTTTCGTCGGTGGTGGCGCTGCGAGCGCCTCGCTGGACGACGCGGCGACGAAGAAGCTGCTGAAGGCGGTCGAGAAGAACGACGAGGAGCTCGTCGAGCTGCCCGGCGACAGCGGCGCACTGCACGTCCGCGCCAGTCAGGTCGCGTGGGTGCGCGTGCACTCGAAGGACTCGCGCGTCGGCTTCTAGCCCGCTCGCCGGGGCGGTTAGCGCTGTCGACGACCTGCTGCTGTCCGCGGCGGCGCAGCTGCGCCATCCCGACCGCGACCATGTTGTCGCGGGCTTCTCGAAACTCGGCAACTCCGGCGTCGGCTGGGTGGCGCTCGGCGGTCTCGTCGCGCTCGCGCGCCGCGACCCGCGACCCGCAGTGGCTGTGGCCGTCGCCGTGTGGGGCACTCTCGCGGTCAACTACGGCGTCAAGCAGCTCACCAATCGCGAGCGCCCGCAGCACGAGGACGCGCCGCAGCTGATCGACGCCCCGACGTCGTCATCGTTTCCGTCGTCGCACGCTGCGATGTCGGCGGCCGCCTCGCTCGTGCTCGGGCAGGCCGTGCCCGCTGCGCGGTTGCCGCTCAAGCTCGCGGCGCTGGCGATGGCCGGTAGTCGCGTGTATCTGGGCGTGCATCACCCGAGCGATGTGGTCGCGGGCTACGCCCTGGGCGCGGTCACGGGACGCGTCTCGCGGGCGCTGCTGCCCGCGCGTCGGCGCAGGTAGCACCCGGCCCCGGATATCGTCCGAGGCATGGCGAGCCTCGAGATCGGGATCATCGGTCTGCCCAACTGCGGCAAGACCACCATCTTCAACGCGCTCACGGGCGCGGGTGTGGTGGTGCAGCCCTACGCCGCGACTGAGGTCTCGGTTAATACGGGTATCGCGCAGGTGCCGGACGAGCGCATGGCCCCGCTGGCCACCGTCGAGGATTCGCAGAAGCTCGTGCCGCCGACGGTCCAGCTCGTCGATGTCGCCGGTCTGCAGCGTGGTGGTGGTCGTGATGGCGGCCTGTCCGGCGAGTTCCTGCAGGCACTGCGTGCTGCGGATGCGCTGATCCACGTCGTGCGTACGTTCGAGGACGACGCGGTCTTCCATGTCGATGGCCGCATCGACCCGGCCGGGGATGCCGAGGGCGTCGACCTCGAGCTGCTGTTCGCCGACGGCATGCTCATCTCCAAGCGCACCGAGCGCCTGCAGCGTGCCGTGCAGGTGGGGCAGAAGGATGCGAAGACCGAGGCCGATCTCCTGGCCGAGCTCGCCGCGCATCTCGATGCCGGCCAGACGGCGCGTACCTTCGCGAAGAAGGGCGACCTGCCCGCCGAGGTGCAGCTCGAGCTCCTCACGCTCAAGCCGATGATGTACGTCGCCAACACCTCTGAGTCCGGCGACCCCGACGGCGTTGCGGCGCTCAAGGCGTACGCGGGCGACGCCGAGGTCGTAGCGGTGGCCGGCCGCTTCGAGGCCGAACTCGCCGAGATCGACGATCCCGAGGAGCGCGCGATGTTCCTCGCCGAGATCGGGCAGGAGGAGCCGAGCGCACCGCGCGTCGCCGCCGCTGCCTTCCGCATGCTCGAGCTGATCACGTTCTTTACCGCCGGCCCCAAGGACGTCTGGGCCTGGACGATCCGCAAGGGCTCGAACGCGGTCGAGGCGGGCGGCAAGATCCACACCGACATCGCGCGCGGCTTCATCCGCGCCGAGGTGATCAACTGGAAGGACCTCGTCGATGCGGGCTCCCGCGCCGAGGCGACGAAGCTCGGCCAGTTGCGCGTTGAGGGCAAGGACTACATCGTCCAAGACGGTGATGTCCTCAACGTGCGCTTCAACGTTTAGGTGCGCATGTTCCAAAGGGGTCAGACCCTTTTGGAACATCATGGGCTCTGTCGGTCTGGCGCAGTCCGCGGACATGTTCCAAAAGGGTCTGACCCCTTTGGAACATGCGCCTCGCGGTGCCCGTGGAGTCTGGTTCAAGGGCTCATGGAATAGCTAGGCGCTACGCTCCCGGTGAGCGACGACGAACGGTCAGAAGGAGCACGGGATGAACGCCGAAGAGACGATGCGCGCACTGGCAGCGGCCTGGGAGAACGGCGATCCCGACGCCATCGCCGACCGCTACGCGCCGGATGGCGTGTACGAAGGTCCGCTCTTTCCGAGCTTCCCGGTCGGCCCCGAAGCGGTGCGCGCGGCGTGCGCCGAGGCCTTTGCGGAGATCACCGACGTGGAGGTACCGCTGCGCAACGTCGCCATGACCGGCGACGTCTGCCTGGCGGAGGGTTCGTTCGGCTGCACCGACCTCGAGGGGAACCGCACCGACTTCGAGCTCGTGATGGTTCTCGTGCTGGAGGACGGTCTGATCACGCGCTTCACCGAGTACTTCGATACGGCGAAGCTCGCCTGAGCCATGGCGGGTGATGTGCCCGAGACGATCGAGGTTGTTGTGGTCGGCGGTGGCCAAGCGGGCATCGCGATGAGCGAGCACCTCAGCCGCTGCGGCATTGAGCACGTGGTACTTGAGCGCGATCGCATCGCCGAGCGCTGGCGCTCTGGCCGCTGGGATTCGCTGGTGGCCAACGGCCCCGTCTGGCACGATCGCTTCCCTGGCCTTGGGTTCGACGACGTCGATCCCGACGTGTTCGTCGGTAAGGAGCGCGTCGCCGACTACTTCGTCGAGTACGCGGAGCAGATCAAGGCACCGATCCGCACGGGAGTCGACGTGCAGTCGGTGCAGTGCCATGGCGATCGACGTGGCTTCCGCGTGGAGACCTCTGCGGGGCCGATCAACGCCGACTACGTGGTCGCGGCGACGGGGCCGTTTCAGGTCCCCGTGATCCCGCAGCTGGTACCGGCCGACGCACCCGTGCTGCAGCTCCATTCGAGCGACTACAAGAATCCCGAGCAGCTCCCCGAGGGCGGGGTGCTCGTGGTGGGTGGCGGCGCATCAGGCGTGCAGATCGCCGACGAGCTGCGGCGTGCTGGGCGCGAAATGCACATGGCCATCGGGCCCCATACCCGTCCGCCGCGCCGTTATCGCGACCGCGACTTCGTCTGGTGGCTCGGCGTGCTCGGCCTCTGGGATCTGCAGACCCCACCGGCGGGTGCTGAGCACGTGACGATCGCATTCAGTGGCGCGTACGGCGGCCGCACGATCGACTTCCGCAACCTCGCTGCCGAGGGCATCACGCTGCATGGCCGCGCCGCGTCGTACGCCGACGGCATCGTGCAGTTCGCCGACGACCTTGTTGGCAACATCGCCGAGGGCGACCGCTACTACCTCGAGCTGCTCGATCTGGCCGACGCCTACGTGGCACGCAACGGTCTCGACTTGCCCGAGGAGCCAGAGGCGCGCGTGCTTGGCCCGCTGCCTGCCAGCGTCACCGAGCCCGTGCTGGAGCTTGACCTTGTCGCGGAAGACATCACGTCGATCATCTGGGCGACCGGCTTTCGCACCGACTACGGCTGGCTCCGAGTCGATGCGTTCGACGAGCAGGGCAAGCCCGCGCATCGCCGTGGCGTCTCGACCGAACCGGGCGTCTACTTCCTCGGGCTGCCGTGGCTGTCGCGTCGCGGCTCGAGCTTCATCTGGGGCGTTTGGAGCGATGCCGGCTACGTCGCCGATCACATCGACGGCCAGCGCATGTATCTGAGTTACCGCTCCTAGGCTGGTTCGCCCAGCGCGTCGAGGAGATCGCGATGCAGAAAGATGCGGTCGCGGCTGACGGCGTACTCCTCGAGAATGCCGATCCGCACGAGCTCCTTGAGGTGGACGGAGGCGCGCTGGCGCTTGGCGATACCGGCATCGACGACGTCGCTGATGCGACAGTAGGGCTTGCTGAAGATCACCTCGAGCAGCAGCGGTGAGGACGACGCTGGGGCTTCGCGCCGTACGCGCTCAGCGGTCGAGACCATCAGGGATCTGATGGTCTCGATTCGCGCCGTGGTCGAGATGGCCGTCAGACGAATGCCCTCCAAGAGGTAGAGCACCCAGGCCTCCCACGCCGCATCCGTGGTGACAGCACGCAGGAGGCGGTAGTACTCGCCCCGGGTGGAGAGGATGTACCCGCTGAGGTACAGAATCGGCGTATCCAGGAGGTCGTCACGCAGAGCGAGCAGCAGGTTGAGGATGCGGCCGGTGCGGCCGTTCCCATCGTGAAAAGGATGAATCGCCTCGAACTGGTAGTGAAGGAGTGCGATGCGCACCAGGGGGTCAAGGTCACTGGCGCCGTGGGCAAACCGCTCCCATGCCGCGAGCTTCTCGCGCAGTACGTCCTCGCCCGTCGGTGGCGTGTAGACCACCTCATCTGTGCGGTCGCCGCGAAGTGTTGTGCCTGGCGTTGCGCGAATGCGTGTGTTGACGCCGGTGACGATTGAGCAGAGTTCGATCATCAGATTCGTCGAGATCGGCCGTTCCTCGATGGCGTCGACGCCGCGGCGGAGCGCACTCCGGTACCGCAGCGCCTCCTTGACGGCTGGGTCGTCAGTACGTTCGAGCACGTCGGCACGGAACAGTGCGTCGGCGGTCGTGACGATGTTCTCGATCTGCGAGCTAGCCTGCGCTTCAAGCAGTGGGATCGCGTTGATCAGGATTGTCTGGTCGGGAAGCGACATCGCAGCGGCCCGCATCCGCCCGAGTGCGCGGTGCGCAGCGATGCACTCTTTGAGCACGCGCGGGGTCTCGACGAGGGCTGCCGGTGGCAGGTCGGGGAGATCGTTGTATGGCTGTGCCATGTCGTGCATGACGACACGGTATCAGACCCATGTCGTTTTTTTACTGCAAAAACGACATGGGATCAGGTTACCCCAGCGACAGCGTGCTCGGACCCTGGCGCTCGCGATCGCGCTCGTACTCACTGATCTTGTCCTCGCGCAGCAGCGTGAGGGCGATGTCGTCCCAGCCGTTGATCAGGTTCTCGCGGACCTTCTCGTCGATCTCGAAGGCCACCACGCGACCACCGGGCATCGTGACCGTGCGGTCTTCGAGGCTGACGGTGATCTCCGCCGGCGCGGCGTCGAGCAGCTCGCGGACGTCGGCCTCGTCGAGCTGGACCGTCAGCAGGCCGATCTTGCCGCAGTTGGAGCGGAAGATGTCGGCGAAGCTGGGGGCGATGATGACCTTGTAGCCCCAGTCCTGCAGGCCCCACGGCGCATGCTCACGCGACGAGCCCGAGCCGAAGTTCGGACCGGCGACGAGCACCGGCGCGTCGCGGAACTCGGGGCGCTCGAGGACGAAGTCGGTCTCCTCCTGGCGCCAGTTGTGGAAGAGGAACTCGCCGAAGCCCGTGCGCTCGATGCGCTTGAGGAACTCCTTCGGCATGATCTGATCGGTATCGACGTTGGCCCGGTCGAGCGGCGCGGTCGTACCCGTGACAGTGGTGAACGGCTCCATGTGACTACTCCCACTCGCGGACGTCGGTGAGGTGGCCGGTCACCGCAGCGGCGGCGGCCATCTCGGGGCTCATCAGGTGCGTGCGGCCGCCGGTACCCTGGCGGCCTTCGAAATTACGGTTCGAGGTCGAGGCGCAGCGCTCGCCCGGCTTGAGGATGTCCGGGTTCATGCCGAGGCACATCGAGCAGCCCGCGTTCGGGCGCCAATCGAAGCCAGCGTCGATGAAGATCTTGTCGAGGCCCTCCTGCTCGGCCTGCAGCTTGACCATCATCGAGCCGGGGACGACCATCGCGTTGACGTTCGCGGCGACCTTCTTGCCCTCGACGATGCGCGCAGCGGCGCGCATGTCCTCGATGCGGCTGTTGGTGCACGAGCCGAGGAAGACGCGGTCGATCTTCACGTCCTGCAGCGACTGGCCGGCCTTCAGGTCCATGTAGGCAAGCGCGCGCTCCTCGTCGGCCGTCGTCGGCTCCGGCACGGTGCCCGTGATCGGTGCGACCTGGCCGGGGTTCGTGCCCCACGAGACCTGCGGGGCGAGCGCGGCGACGTTGACGACCTCGACACGGTCGTACTCGGCGTCGGGGTCGGAGCGCAGCTGGCTCCACTCGGCGACGGCGGCGTCGAAGTCCTTCGGCACACCGACCTTGCCTTCGAGGTACGTGAAGGTCGTGTCGTCGGGGGCGCAGTAGCCAGCGCGGGCGCCCGCCTCGATCGACATGTTGCAGATCGTCATGCGGCCCTCCATCGAGAGCGCATCGATTGCGGGGCCGGCGTACTCGAGCACGTAGCCCTGGCCGCCGGCAGCCGTGATCTGGCCGATCAGGCCGAGGATGTAGTCCTTCGCGACGACGCCCTTGCTGGCCTCGCCGTCGAAGCGGACGAGCATCTTCTTGGCCTTCTTCTGCGGCAGCGTCTGCGTGCACAGGACGTGCTCGACCTCGCTGGTGCCGATGCCGAACGCCAGCGCGCCGAACGCGCCGTGCGTGGCCGTGTGCGAGTCGCCGCAGACGATCGTCATGCCCGGTTGCGTGACGCCCAGCTCGGGGCCGATCACGTGGACGATTCCCTGGCGCTTGTGGCCCCAGGGGTAGAAGACGAGGCCGTGCTCATCGACGTTCTTGGTGAGCGTGTCGAGCTGCTGCTTGGAGATCGGATCCTTGATGCCCTCGGCGAGCGCGCTCGTCGGCGTGTTGTGGTCTGCCGTTGCGAGTGTGCGGTCGGGGCGGCGAACGCCGCGGCCGGCCAGGCGCATGCTCTCGAACGCCTGCGGGGTCGTGACCTCGTGGATCAGGTGGAGGTCGATGAACAGCAGGTCATCGTCGATGACATGGGAGTCCCAGATCTTCTCGTAGGTCGTGCGTCCCACAGCGTGCTCCTTCGACAGTGCCAGTGGCGAAACGCTACCAGCGAAGAGGCCGTATCCTGCCGGTATGAGCGATGCGAAGCAGCCGCCGAGCCTGATCCGCAAGTGGGAAGGGCTCGACATGGGCGTTCAGTTCATCATCGCGTGGCCGATTCTGATCGTCGTCATCGCCGTACTGCACTGGACGCTGCTCAACCAGCCCGCCTTCCGTGGCGGCCTATACGGCGTGTTCTGGGCGCTCCCCGCCGCGTTCGTCGTGGCCATGGCGTCGCAGAACGAGGCGCGCAAGCGCCGCAAGGCCGAGCAGGGCGAGGGCGCGAAGCCCGAGTCCGATGCCGGCGCCTGACATGATCAATCGCGCAGCCGCTGGCGAAGGTCCATTCGCCGAACTACGCCGGCTGCAATTCCCCCTAGGAGCCCCCGCATGAGCCACGCAGCGCCACCCGATCAGCATCTGCCCAGCAAGCGCCGCATGTGGTTGACGCTGTTCGCGATGTGCTTTGCGCTGTTCATGATCATGCTCGACAACACGGTGGTCAACGTTGCGCTGCCGACGATCCAAAAGGACCTGCACCCGTCGCAGAGTGGCCTGCAGTGGATCATCAACGCGTACATCCTCGTGTTCGCGGCGCTGATTCTGCTGGGCGGCAAGCTCGGCGATCGCTTCGGCCGCAAGCGGATGTTCATCGTTGGCCTCGTGCTGTTCACCGTGTTCTCCGTGGCGTGCGCGCTATCGCAGACGGCGGAGCAGCTGATCATCTTCCGCGCGCTGCAGGGCACGGGCGCCGCGTTGATGAACCCGCTGTCGCTCTCGATCCTCGTCGCCACGTTCCCGCGGCCGAAGCTGCCGCAGGCGATCGGCATCTGGGCCGGTGTCTCGGGCCTCGGCCTTGCGCTCGGTCCACTGCTTGGTGGCTTCCTGACGGAGCACGTCGGCTGGAGTGCCGTGTTCTGGATCAACGTGCCGATCGGCGTGATTGCCCTCGGCTTCGTCCTGTTCGTGGTTTCGGAATCGAAGGATTCGACGGTCAAGAGCCTCGATGTGGTCGGCACGATCCTCGTGACGCTTGGCCTGTTCGGCCTCATCTACGCCCTGATTGGCACCAGCACCCATCAGTGGCTGTCGGCCAACACGCTCGTCCCGCTGATCGTCGGCATCGTGCTGATCATCGTGTTCATCATCTGGGAGTCGAAGCACGACGAGCCGATGGTGCCGCTCGGGTTCTTCAGGAGCCGCGGCTTCACCACGTCGATCATCGTCGCAACGCTCGTCGGGTTCGGGTTGTATGGCTCGCTGTTCGTCGTGACGCTCTACATGCAGAACATCCGTGGCTACAGCGCGGTTGAGGCGGGCCTGCGCACCCTTCCGCTCACCATGGCGGTGATGTTCGTCGCGCCAATCGCCGGCAAGCTCAACGCCCGCCTCGGTCCCGCCCTCTTGATGGGCACGGGCCTCGCGCTCTCGTCGATCGCGATGATCGGCCTCCGCTTCCTTGAGGTCGACAGCTCGTACAACCTGATCTGGCCGTTCTATCTGATGCTCGGTACCGGCATCGCGCTCACGCTGCCGGCGGCGAGCGCGGCTGCGATGGGCGCGATCGACCCACGCAAAGCCGGTGTTGGCTCGGGCGTGCTGAACGCCTCGCGTCAGGTCGGTGGCGCGCTCGGTATCGCCGTGCTTGGCTCGGTCGCGACGGCGTTGACCGACAAGGCGTGGACCGAGAAGACGGATGCGATGGGTGGTCAGATTGCGGCCAATGCCGACAAGTTGCGGCCGCTGGTGCAGGGCGCGCAGATTCAGGTGCTGGGCGAGATCGTCAGCGAGCGGGTCAGCGGCGCGGCCGACATGATGATGGCGATGGCCGCATCGGCGTGGATGGACGGCTTCCATGCCTCCGTGCTGGCCGGCGCGATCATCCTCGGCGCAGGCGTTGTCGTCGTGATCGTCGGCTTCCGCGGCGTGCCGCGTCCGTCAATGGGGCATGGCGCCGATTCCTCGGACAGCGCACCGCCCGTCGTCGCCGAGCTCTAGCTGCCCGTTGATACAATTCGCACGTGGCTGACTCGATCGCACGTGTAGCGCGCAAGCGCCGATTGCATGACAGCGATCACGCCGACGAGCTCCGCTACTGGCTCTCCCGCACCGTTGAAGAACGCATTGAACAGGTGACGAAGCTCCGGAGTGAAGCCTACGGATTTGATGACACGAAAGCGCACGGTGTCGCGCGTGTGGTCACCAAGTTCCGTCTGAAGGACTAGTTCAACGCGCGCGCGAGGCGCTTGCGGTACTCGAGCACGATCGGATCGTCGACTGGGCGCTCGGCGAAGACGCCGATCATCACGCGGCGGACGCGGTCCTTGCGGTCGGCGTCGGCGCCGGGCAGCACCTCGAGCATGGCCTCGAGCGCGCCGACCGGATCACCCGAGAGGCGCTCGAGTGCGGCCGCGAGCTCGGGGTCGAGCGTGGGGTCGAGGACGATCTCGGCGCAGGTGATCAGCCCAGCGGCCTGCGGCGTCTCCTTGACGGGCTCAAGTACCGCGATCGCGTCAGCGGTCTGGCCGGCAGCGAGCAGGAGGCGTGCGAAGGCCATCGCGGCGTCGAGGTTGGTCGGATCCTCGGCGAGGATGGCGCGCAGCGAGTCGGCATCGCCGGTCGCGACGGCCTCGTCGGTTGCGGACGGCACCAGCTGATCAAGGAATGCCTCGATCTGCGCAGGCGGGATCGCACCGCTGAACTCCGCCACGACCTGGCCGTCCTTGAACGCCTTCACGGCAGGGATGCTCTGAATGCGGAAGGCGGCGGCCAGCTGCTGGTTGGCCTCGGTATCGACCTTGACGAGCTTGATGGCACCGCCACGGCTGGCAACGGCGGCCTCGAGCGCGGGGGCGAGCTGCTTGCACGGCCCACACCACTCAGCCCAGAAATCGACGACTACGGGAACCTGGTGGGAAGCCTGGATGACCTCGCGCTCGAAGTCGGCCTCGGTGATGTCAACGCCCATGCGAGCATCGTAGTGGCTGACGACGGGAACACCTCGAGGTGGCTCGGTCCGAAAGGGCCGATTCACCTCGAGG